>CAYSXD010000005.1:0-25710 GCA_964434925.1 uncultured Spirochaetaceae bacterium | reverse complement strand
GGGGTATTGATACCTTTCATTTGGGGAAGGGCTGTCTCATCCTGTGTATGGTTTTGTTCTGAAAATTACCGGAAACGGTAAAAAATTCAAGCAAACCGGGGGGAATATCCTCATAGGTTCTTTTTGTAAGATAAAAATTCCCAGCTTTCGCATACTGATGTCCAAGATGAAAGATATAATTAATAGAATCAGATATTATATTTCCCGTGTTTCCACGGGCAAGATATTGAGTTGTTCCGATATCAAGAGCGATTTTATATGAAAGAATGGTTTTAAACGGATATTCTTCCGCGCTGATTATTGTTTTATTCAACTGAAGGTTAAAGCATTCAATAATAACGGGAGTCGAAGATCCGGCGTACGGAATAAGCACCAGTGCACCATATTCGGTTTTAATCCAGATTCTTCCATGGAGAGGGGCAATTATTTTTTTAAGATGGCGATAGAAATGGTCCATAACATTGTTAATATGCTTTTTACCTGAGTGTAAGACCCAATCCTGTATCATATCAATTTCAATAAACAAGAGAATAAATGTATAGCTGTTCCCTTCAACTATAGTATCCCAGGTGGTCCCTGTTCTGATTTCTTCGGGTTCGGCAGGCAGTATATCTTCTTCTGCTTCTTCAATGGAATAGAAATCAACAGCTTGTTTAATTCTCTGTTTTGTAATTTTTTCTTTCAGGGCTCTCCCTGGAATGTAGTCGGAAGCTCCTCTATGAAAAAGAGCACCGGGATCTTTAATTGAGTTTTCAGGGTCAAGAATACCATAATCAAATTTTCGTTGATGTGAGATATAAGTGAGCAACTTTTTCTGTTCAGAAACCGAGAAACTGCTGATATCGATGTAAGCAAAGAAATAATCCGAATCCTCTGCCAGGATCGTTCTGTAATGAATTGGATTATAGATAGTTAAAGCAAACGTTCGTGATTTGTTTATTTTCTCAAAAAATGAAAGAATTTTACCGGATTTTGTTAATAAATACAGATTAATCATGCTGAGCCCACTGTAATGTATGCTGGAAATACTCATTTTTTTGTTTATTTTTAAGAGGAATAAATTGTTTTGAAATAAATTCATCAAGCATCATTTTTACCGGGAATGATATGCATATCGCGTCTATGCCGGAATATTTTTTTTCCATTTCATGGAGCATTTTTATGGGTCTTGTTTGAACAAGAAGCTCCATATTTTCCGTATATTCACATTCTCCGGAATGAATGGAAATTCTGAAGTGGAGATGTTCATTTAATGTACATATGGTATGGTTGTACAGAAGGAGACTATTGAGTATTTCAAGAGCTGAGAGAACAGCATTCTGATATTTATTCCCACGAAAAAAGGCGATGACTCCTCCGTCGCCTTCCCATGTCCAGAGCCTGCCGTCTCTTCCTTCGGTAATATTCTGCACAATATAACTGAATTCAGTATAGGTCCTCTCCACTGTTTCCCGGGGATATTTTTGAACTATTCCGGTGTTATCAATAATATCTATCCCAAGAAATGCAAGGGTATAGCTTTCACCTTCCTGCAGAGTTCCCCAGTTCTTTGTTTTTCTCACTCTGGAATCTTCAACAAGTATCTGATTTTCATTATCAAAAAGATACCCGTTGGCATAGATTTCTTTGAGAATATCGTTTAAATAAGGGATGGTTACTTTTTTACTCATAATACCCTCACGCTGTATACGGATGAGGGTCTCGATAAATCTAAAAAAAAGATCTGCTTCTGTAATGTTTCGGATAATTGTATCAGCTGCGTCACGGTTAGGAATTGCAAAGCTACTCGGAAACCCTGTTTCTTTATAGATATCGTATTCAGGAATAAGTCGTCTGGCTACATGGTACATAGTACGAACATCCATCGATTCACTGAGAGATTTTGAACATAGAGTTTTTACTTTTCTTGATATATTCATATAATACGTATTAAATTAATGCTTTTTTATTGGTATCTGTCAAGGAAAATAAATAAATATCATGTATAATGGTCTGTATGAATGATGCAGGAATTATCATTATGGAGAATTTTGATAATCAGAATATTTCTTTTATTTTTCCTTCCGAAATCACAGCAGCGTTCTGGCGGATACATAGCTTAAAAATAACCGGGGAAAGAGCTGTTAACTCCGGACGGTTTCTCAGCTGGGATACGTTTAAAGAACGTTATTTTTTACTTAATCAGAGAGGAACTCCTGTAAATAAAATAGTAAGAATGCTTTTTACACTCTCCTTACTGGAAAAAAATAGAGAGGGTGACCCTGTTCTATCCTATTTTATTCCTCCCCGGTTTGCTGAGAGTTCTCTCTCTTTTAAAAAACTGGTGCTTTCAATTCTTCCCCGGTTGTCGGGGATTATCAATATATTAAAAAACGGGACGATTCACCTTCCTGATGATATGGTGAAGGATATTTTTTACATTAATCAGACCTATGTACACTTTATGGAGGAGAGAGACTTTTTTGAACCCGGCTGGATGAAGGCGGATATATCCGGACTTGATGATACTTTCTATCTTTTCTATCCTGAAGTTATTACTGATTACGCGGAGTTCGTGCAGGAATTATCGCAGACAGATAAAATAAGGCCGGTTCCTTTGAAGGAAATAACCGGTGGTGGGATTCTCCGGTTCTCCACTTCAACTGTAGAAATTAAATGGCTTCTACGCCGGATCGGAGATCTTTTAGACAGTGGAGTACCACCTGATGATATTGCCGTTACCCTGCCGGATATGGAAGGATGGCGATATAAACTTGAGTCTCTGGCTGCCTTACGGAATATTCCGTTATCCTTTAAACAGGGGAAGGCAGTAAGTGACTACCCCGGAGCTCATTTTTTCCGTCTTCTTTCCGATTGCGGCAGAAAAGGATTCAGCAGCATCGCTGTCAAACAACTTCTGTTAAATGGAGCATACCCCTGGAAGGAAAAGAGTACGACAGAAGATCTTGTCCTTTTTGGGATTGAGAACCATTGTTTTCAAAACTATCATCTTGATGGTAAAGAGGAGGATGTATGGTTTACTGCTTTGAACAAAAGAGGCTCTGAGAACCTGAAGATTTTTTATCGTAATCTGAAGAGGTCTCTGAGCTCAATGAGTCATGCAAAGACCTTTTCCAGGATAAAAAAAGAGATTCAGAAATTTGTCGGAGTTTTTCTTGATACGGAAAAAATGGAATCTGAGAAGATAGTAAAAGAATTTCAATTTGCTCTGGAAATATTAAATAATTGTGTTGCTGCCGAAGAAAAATGCGGAAGCCTGTCCGTTTCGTCTCCGTATGATATATGGCTTTACCTCCTTGATGAGTCCATATATGTTCCACGGGATAATGAAGGAGGAATTTCTGTCTATCCTTACCGTGTTTCAGGTGGGATAGCCCCTCTGTGGCATTTTATTCCCGGTTATTCGCAGCGGGTTTCTGCTATTGTGGAAGAAGCCTATCCCTTTTTGCGGGAAGATCAGAAAGATTTTTTTGCTGACTCTGTACGTGATTTTACCGATTCTTTTTTGCAGCTGTATTCAATATCCGGAGAGAATGTCATTTTTACCATGAGCAGGGATTCTTTCAGCGGTCCGGAAATTCCTCCTGCCGGTTTTATTATAAAAAACACTGTAAATGATTTTCTGCAGAGAGTTTCTGAAGTAAAGGATATGTATGAAAGAGAAAATGCCTTTTGGAATGGTGAAACTGACGAAGTTCCCTTTATTGTCCCTGTCATGAAAAAGGGCCTGAGGCAGGCTGTAAAAACAGTTTTCAGTGGAAAGGAGATTGATTTTACCCGGCAGACTGTTATGGATGACGATCTACGGCAGATATTTTATTCCCGTCTCATGAAGGACAGAGAAACGTTTGATGTTTCCTCAACGATGCTTGATACCTTTTATTTCTGTCCCTACAGTTTTTTCCTTCAGAGGATACTGTCTCTTCAGCAGCCTGATTATCAGTCATTCTTTAAGGATCATATGTTTATTGGAAACCTTATTCATGAATGTATGGATACGTTGTTTCTTTTTATTGATAAAGAAACGGGATTCTTTGACCCTGAAAAAACTGATATTTACAAGGAATATATCCCCGTATTAACTGATACTGTAATGGGGCGGCATGAAATCGAAGGTGAAACAATGATTCGTCCTGTCTGGGAGGAAACCAGATATTTTTTAAAGACGCACCTTCTTTCCTTTATAGATCGTGAGACAGGGCAATTCCCATATTTTACTCTGATAGCTGCGGAAAAAGAGTATTCCGTTCTCTGTGATACCGGAAATATACGGCTGAAAGGGAGAATTGACCGGATATCGGGAGATAAGAACACCCGGAGTATTATAGATTATAAAAAAAATTACCGGTTATCTTTTTCTCATCTTAATCCGAAAGAAGGTTTTCCCGAATCTTTTCAGTTGTTTTTTTATATTCTTCTTGCTGAATCAGAAGGGATGTCCGTTAACAACGCGCATTATTATGATTTTACAAAGGATAAATATATTACCGTTTTTTCTGACAATCCCGGTAAGAAGGTACTTTCCAGGGAAGAGGTGAATACCATTACAGGAAAAATGAGAGAATACATTACCGGAATGAATGCTAGAATTGAGTCCGGAGATTTTTCAGTCAAAAACTGTAATTCATGTACTTTGAGAAATATCTGCCGTATAAAATATACAGTGAGGTAAAGAGTGTCACAAAAGAATCTGGATACTGATCAGCAAAAAGCTGTGGCCTGTGAAAAAAATGTTGTTGTTTCTGCAGGAGCGGGATCAGGTAAAACCACCGTACTGTCCAAAAGGTATGTGAGGCTTATTATTGACGGTAAGGCGGAAGTTGATACTATTTTGACGCTGACATTCACCCGGAAAGCAGCAGCCGAGATGAATGAGCGCATCTACCGGGAATTGATAGCACAAAAAAATAATAAAAAAGCCCGGGAACAGGCCGCACAATTTGAGAATGCCCGGATATCAACTCTTGACAGTTTTTCGGCAGAGATTGTACGGTCCGGGTCCATGCTGTTCGGTATACCGGTTGATTTTACGACGGATACGGAAGAAATTAAGTCTTTAGCTTCTGAAAACGCCCTTAATTTTCTTCTGCGGCATCAAAATAACAGTTTTTTAAAAGAATTTATTAATCTTCACGGATTTGAGAATATTTATGAAAATTTGTTTATCTCTCTCGCTCTCCGGGAGTTCAATATTGCTGAACCGATAGATTTTGAAAAATACTATAACCTTCAGGCTGATGAATTAAAAAGCGTACAGAACGTGAAGATACCGCAGCTTGAGGAACTTCGTCAGAAAATTATTTCTATGGAAGTTTCCGGGGGGAAAACATATATAAAGAATCAGGATATCTGTAAAAAGGCCGGTCCTTTTCTAGCTCCCAATAATGAACGTGAGTTGAAAAAATTGTTGAACGAGCTCAATACTCTTAAATTTAACCTGAATATAGGAAAAAAGGTTGATGCTGAAACGCAGAAAGAGTACATACTGGAAATACGGGAACTGCAGGGTATGCTTATTACCGTTCTCTCCTCACTTTCCGCGATGCCTGTTGTAAAGGGTATGTTCACTCTTTTGGCAGAATTTCAGGAAGAATTTTTTGCTGCAAAGCGCAGCCGGGGTATTCTTTCTTTTCAGGATGTTGCTTCGCTCGCTGTTAAAATACTTGAACAGGACCTAGATCTCCGGCATTACTATAAAAATCAGTTTTCCCATATAATGATAGATGAGTTTCAGGATAATAATGGTTTGCAGAGGGACCTTCTTTTCCTTCTGTCAGAAAAGCTGGATTATGAGGCACAGGGAATTCCTGAAACAAAAAATCTTGAACCGGATAAACTTTTTTTTGTCGGTGATGAAAAGCAGTCAATCTACAGTTTCAGGGGGGCTGATGTTTCAGTCTTTAAAAAACTGAAAGATGAAATTCTAGGCTCCGGAGGGGAATTCCTGTCTTTAAATACAAACTACAGAAGTGAGCCGGCATTAATTGATTTTTTTAACGATTTTTTTACTGTTGTTATGGATAACGCGGAAGAGGTGTATGAAGCTGAATTTAATTCCCTGCAATCACGAACCCCCTCTAATAAAATAACTCCCTTTATCCATATGTTCTACAAACCTTACGGGAATGAACTTGCTGAAGATCTGCTGGGAGGCAGAGAAGCGGAAGCATGGCAATTGGTAAAAACTATAAAATCTCTTGTAGAAGAAAAAAAACTCACCATACCGGATGCAAGGGGTGAATCACGGTTTGTAGAATATAGGGATATATGCCTTCTTATGCGTTCTACCGGCGATCAGATTCTTTACGAAAAATATTTCAGGAGATTAAATATTCCATTTTCTGTGCAGGGAGTACGGGCGTTATTTCTTGAGGCCCCTATTAATGATATCTATAATTTCCTTCAGATTCTTGTGTATCCTTCAGACCTATGCGCTTACGCGGGTGTTTTACGCTCTCCTTTTCTGAACCTGAATGATGATGTCAGTGCAAAAATACTTCTTGAAAAAGAGGGTGCTTTTGCAATGGATCCGGAAGATTTTCCGGAGATTTTTGAAAGAGATATTGATAAGGAAAAGTATACTCTTGGCAGGGACTTTTTCTTCCGGTTGAAGGGGAAGCTGGATGGATCTCCAAAAACAGAGCTGCTTAGGATACTCTGGTATGAAAGTGGATATCGGTATCTTTTCCTGAAGAACCCCCGTTATATGGGATACCTCGAATACTATGATTATCTTGAAGAACTTGCCAGACGCTCTGATGAGGCTGGAGAAAATCTTGCTGTTTTTCTCGATTTTCTAAGGGGTAATCTTGGAAAGTATGAGAAAATTCCTGATCTTGAACTTCTCCGTGATGAAGTGGACGGGGTGCGGATTATGACGGTGCATAAGTCAAAAGGTCTTGAGTTTCCAGTTGTCTTTTTTGCAAATACGGGGAATTCCGGCAGTGGGACGGATGATAAAATGCCCTACTATATTTCAGATGATTTCGGGGTGTCTTTAAAGATAGCCGGAGAGGATGGGGGAAAGGCAAATTACTTCTTTTCCCGGGCGAAGGAGGAAAACACAAAGAAGCAGATTGCGGAAATAAAGCGAATTTTGTATGTAGCACTTACACGGGTTCAGTATCATCTTATTATTTCCGGAGTTCACGGTAAAAATAACCGTAATAAAAATACTGCAACGGGAAGACGCACAATTATTAATATGATTCTCTCTGGGATGAGAGACAAGAGCGAAATGATAGAAATTATTCCCGATTATACAAAAAAAGATACTGAGAAAAGCACAACCCGTCAGGCTTCGGGTTCAAAGATAAGGAATTTGGGCAGCGTGACACGGATGTACAATAATTTCATACCCCCTGAAAGAAAAGCGGATTCTGTCTACCGTACGGTAACAGAAATAAACAGAGCGTATAATGACCAATATGGGAAGAGGGGAAGCCTCCGTCTGCCGAATATTCCGTCTGATCCGTTACTTGATAAATATGAGCTGCATTCCGTTTTTGGGACCCTCTGCCATAAATTTATTGAGCAGAAGATGAAAGGACTTCCTTTTAAACAGGGAAATCTTAAAGGATTTCAGGAGCTTTCTCCGGCAGACAGAAGGCTTGTATTCTTCGATGCGGAGCATCTGTCCGATACGTTTTTTGACTCTGATTTATATAAAAAATGTACTTCTTCCAGAAGTTTTAAATCTGAATTTTCTTTTCTGTATCAGATGACAGAAAAGGATAAAAAGATTTTTGTTAACGGGCAGGTTGATCTTCTTTTTGAAGATAACGACACTATTATTGTCATCGATTTTAAAACGGATATATTATTGAATTCATCTGAGTATGCGGTACAGCTTAAACTTTACAGGGAGGCTCTTTCTATAATTTTTAACAGGCCGGTAATAAGCTATCTTTTTTATCTGCGGAGCGGTGAGAGTGTGTCTGTTGATTCAGTGCCTGACAAACACTCGCCAATACTATCTATATCAGTTCCATAAGTATAGCTAAAATTGTGACGGATACTGGTTTAAGCCTCCTCATCTCTATTGCATGGCTTTGATACGAACTTCTATACCACTGTCTTTTAATCCTTTAACTATTCCGTCAAGTTTCGTACTTCCGTAATGGTAGGGATACAGAATCCGGGGATTAAACACCAATGAGGCCTCCACGGCCTGTTTGGGAGTCATAGTATATGGCTGGTTTACCGGTAGAAATGCGACATCTATTTTTTTAAGTGCACTCATTTCCGGAATTGGCTCTGTATCACCGGCAATATAGATAACTAATCCTCCAGGATTAAGGATATATCCATTGTCCCGGCCCTGAGGGTGAAAACGTGAATGTTCAGGGGTCGTATTGTATGCTGGAACTGCATGAACAGAAATTCCCTGAATTTCGATAGTCTGGCCGTTTTTCAGTATGTTTCCACCGTTCAGCAGTTTACCGACTTCCGGGTTTACTATCAGATCAGTACCGGGTTTTGATATACTTTCAATTGTCCTGGGTTCATAGTGATCCTGATGTTCATGGGTAATCAAAATAATATCGGCTTTTGGAAATTTAGAATAATCCGCTTCCATGGAAACGGGGTCAATCTGTATTACCAGAGCCCCAAATTCAATCATTAAGCTGCCATGACCAATGAAGGTAATTCTTACTTTACCCATATCAGTGTCAAAGAGATCACTTTCAAATCCGGAAACCGGCTCTGTCGTTAACCCGGCAGAACCGGACAGCAGGGTTAGTGGGAACAATATTTTATTCATTTTGCTCTCCGTGGATGAAATATTAAATCAACAGTATAGTATATCACGGTAACGGTTATCATAAAAGCATTACTTCGTATTAAAGGCTCGTATAAATTTTGAATAATGATTTCCTTCAAACGGTTATAGAGTTAGAATAAGAGAGGAAAATGGTAGGGTAATTTGCTGGGTCTCTAACGCTTCACAATATACAAAAGGTGGCAAATAGGGCTGTGTTCCAAATAGATAGGGCCTATGGCTAAGGTGATTAAAAAAATTGAGAAAATTATTTGGAAAAAGTGAATATGCTTTGTGTTTTTCTGATATAATTATACCCGTAAATTTGATATTTCTAAATATGGAGTAAATAAAGAAATGAATAAAAATAAGCTTGAAGAAAACGAAGACAATTTTGCAGCCCTTTTTGAAGATAGTTATTCCGAAATAAATTCGCTTGAGCCCGGGCAGTTAGTGGAAACTGAAATTATTTCTATTTCCGGCGACTGGATTTTCCTGCAATTGAACGGCAAAAGCGAAGGTCTGCTTGATAAAGCGGAAATGACTGACAAAGATGGAAATCTCACCGTTAAAGAGGGTGACAGGATAAAGGTATTTTTCCTGTCATCACAAAATGGTGAAATGAATTTTACAACCCGGATTAGCGGGGACAAAGCCGGAAAGGCTGTATTGGAGAATGCATTTAAGAACGGCATTCCTGTCGAAGGTATTGCCAGTAAAGAGATTAAAGGCGGATTTGAAATTAAGATTGGTGATTCACGGGCTTTCTGTCCATATTCACAAATGGGCCAAAAACGGATAGAAGATCCTACTGTTTATATTGGAAAGCATCTTACTTTTAAAATTTTGGAACACAGTGAGAATGGGCGGAATATTCTTGTTTCAAACAGAGCTATATTGGAAGAAGAGCACAAAGAACAAGTAGAAATCCTGAAAAAAACATTACAGGAAAATACAGTCATTAAAGGTACAATAAAATCAGTTCAGGATTTTGGTGCTTTTGTTGATATAAACGGTATACAGGCTCTGCTTCCCATCTCGGAAATCAGCAGAAGCCGTGTGGATGATATTCAGGGATTATTATCAGCAGGGCAGGAAATTGAGGCTTCTGTTATAAAACTGGACTGGGAGAATGAGCGTATCACTCTGAGTATGAAGGTACTGCTTGCGGATCCCTGGGATGAGGCTCAAATAAAATATCCGGTTGGTTCCAGGCATACAGGAGAAGTTGTGAGAATTACTAATTTTGGTGCTTTTATTTCCCTTGAACCAGGATTGGATGGCCTTATTCATATTTCTGATATGAAAACGGATACGAGGGACAGTAATTCAACTGATATTTTAAAAAAGGGACAAAGTATTACTGTTCAGATTAATAGTATGGATACCCATAAAAAAAGAATATCACTTAAGCCGGTTTCGGCAATTCATGAAGATGAAGATACTAAAAAGTATCTTGAGCCTGAATCCGATACTTATAATCCTTTTGCTGTTTTGCTAAAAGACAAGATAAAAAAATAAAAATATTTTGTTTTATCGGGATATTTCCAGTTTCTTCATTTAAGCGCTTTCTGTTTTTTATTTAGTTTACTTAAAATCGCATAGAGAATTATTCCGGAAACAATCATTATTGTGCAGAGAATTTGTCCGGTTGTAAAGTTGAACGGTGAGAGAAAAAGAGCTGTTGGATAGATTTGTGAGCCAAAATGAATAGGAAAGCCTATTCCGATATCAGGTTCCCTAAAATACTCAATAATAAAACGTATTATTCCGTACCCTATAAGATATATGCTCAGCATATACCCGTTAAATTTTTTATGTTTTCTAAAAACAAACCAGAGGATGACCCATAAAAAGATTCCCTCAAAAAATGATTCATATAGCTGGGAGGGGTGTCGGGGAAGATTAACCATGTCACCGGGGTTGTAATGAATGCCTACTTTATCTGCCATTTTGCGGACCCACTCATAGCTGGTCGAGAAAGAGGGAGCATTTGGGAAAATAATTCCCCATTTCATGGTTGTTACTCTTCCCCAGAGTTCACCGTTAATAAAATTTCCCAGTCTTCCGAAAGAGTATCCCAGGGGTATTCCTGCGACTGTTAAATCAACCATCTTTAAAAAGTTAAGTTTTTTCTTTAATGAGAAAATAAGAGCTCCTGTTACCGCTCCTATCAGCCCACCGTGATAGCTCATGCCCTGGAGACCAACCAGGTGCATTTTCGAATCAAACGGCCAGAAAATGAGCCATGGTTTTCTCCAGTAGATTCCGCTTGTATCGTAAATGAGTGAGGAAAATATCCGTGCTCCTATAATAAGACCGAGAATAGTCCAGAAAAAGAAATTGGTTATATCATCTTCACTCATTTTGAGTTTTTCCTGTTTGACCTGATACTTAAACAGGATGTATGTTATACCGAATGCAATAAGATACATAAGCCCATACCAGTGAAGTGGCAGCCCGGGAATAATAACCGGTTTGATCCATGTTGGAAAATTGATGAATAACATTTAAGAATCCTTTTTTATTAGTGAGCTGTTTTCGATATGTCCGGTTTCCCGATTGAAAGAAAGACGAACGCTTTTCATTTCATGTTTCACTTCGAAATACCTGTCGTGGCTTTCAAAGATGACTCCCGGGAAAAGAGTTCCCCGGACAATAATTTCAGAGTCAAAATGCTCCTCGAATTTTTCTCTTAAGGTAAAAAGGCGGACACCCTTCTTTTCTATTGATTTCATAAGAAGTACTTTCTGATTCCGTGCTTTGGTGAGATGGGGTTTGTTTCCCTCTTTTTCGAACCGGTTCATCATTAAATCAAGTTTAGTTATCTGTTCTTTTAATTTTTCCAGATCCTGCTCCTCTTTTTCTATTTGATCCTGAATAAGATAATTCTGTCCGAATGAAACTTCAGTTTTTACGGATTTTGTATTACCCACATTATGCGCATCAAGTCCTCCTGTTATCTTATTGAGTCCTCCAACAAGATCTCCTCTATCACTTATAAGGGATAATATACCGTTGCACTTAACTTTGCATTTCAGACATGAATTTTTTATTCGGATATTTCCAACAGCCAAAATAACGGCATATTCAGCAAATGCCATATCGATATCTTTTTTTGACCGTAAAATAGCTTTCCTGCCGCCTATGACACCCTGACCGATAATGATTGACTCTCCCGAAGAGATAAGGGCGCTTTCCACATTCCCGGCGATTTGTACTTCGCCTCCTGCCATGATGAAAAAACCGGGAGTTACGCTTCCACCGACCCTCACAGATCCGGGGAATTTTATATTCCCCTCTTTCAGACCAATATCTCCTTTTACCGTATATACATTCCTTACTGCAATCTTCTTCCCATCAAAAAAAAGTTCTCCACCTGTTTTCGCATAAAAAGTAACAGTTCCCTTATCATCTTCCTTCCGCGTAATATTTTCACCTATTTCTATCTCGAGAGGGGGAGCTTTCTCGGCTTTTAAAATTTTACCCGTGACATCCCAGCCGTCTCTAGCTATAACATCCGGAGAGAGCAGTTCTCCTAATTTTGTGCCAATGGTAACAAGGGTGATTCTGTCCTGGTTCTTATAATCAGCACTGCCATCCATTCCTATTGAAACGTTTTTACCATCCTTGAGATCTACAAGGAGTTTAAAACGGCTGGTTCCTTCATGAATAGGTGCCTTACCAGTTGCAATGATGACTTTTTCAGCATCTTTTCCTGACTTAATATCTTCCAAAAGAGATGAAAATACTTTTTCAATAATACCTTTGGTGACACCTTTTTCCTTCAGGGTTTTACGGATTGCCTCTTCTGTTATTTGAGCTTCTTTACCTCCATAAATGGAGATAGACGCTTCCATTGCATCATCCGAAAATTCAACTGTTATAGAACTCTGTCTGTAATGCACCATTTTCAGGAAAACCGCACCATCTTTGTCCTCATGAATCAGAATAATTCCCTTAATTTCGGAGATAATAGAACCTTTCTCAATTTTTAAATGTTCAAATGTATGTACAACAGGGGGATCTCCGGGAAGACCGGGAAGTGTATTCCCAAAAATATCTTTTCCGGATGCACCTATTTTCGTTGGTTGGATGGTGGCTACAATGGCATCTTTATCAACCTTTGCACATTTTTGAATTTTAGACAGAGGAAAATTATCTTCTGCAGTTTTTTTACCCTGTTCTTTTTTTAATTCTTCCAGAATAGGTTTCCATTCATTTTCTTTTAAAAAAGGACATTCAAAGTTCAAAATTTGAAGTTCACCCTTTCCCGGTACCTTTCCCGTGGCAAGGACATAATCTTTCAGTATTCTTTCATTACTATGGTAAAATGCAACAAGGTCCTCTTTTATTTTTTTAAAATTGAGACCGGTAAATCCACTTTTTTTGATTGCGTCTCCTACTGCACTTAATTTTAACGGCTTCCCATTGGCGCTTCCTTTCTTAATTGTCAGGAGGCCTTTCAGTTTGTCTTCTGTGACTTCGATTAAAAAAGATGTATCTTTACTAATTGTTAACGGAAAATTTTCAATATACGCACCGGTGTTTATTGTTTCATTGATAACCTTTTCTATTTTTTCTGAATTTATTATTTCAGATTCGGAAAATCCCATTTTCTCTGTTCTTTTTATTACACTTGCAGCAGTGGGGGGCGACGCAAATTCATCCCCGGTTCTGAGGTTAAGTAACGGTGTCGCCTTGTCTTTTGACAGAACTACTTCCCAAAAATGATTTTTAAAAGGAATAATATCAACCCAGTTTTCTCCCCTCCTTACAAAACCGGATATTTCCGCGATAAACTTGTTTTTGTCTGTTCGCACACCTTTACCGCAGTAAATTTGTTCATTCACCGGCTCTCCGGGAGCAAGTGTTTTACCGGTGACAGAGATTCCTTCCTTTCCTTCGGAAGGGTCTCCCTTTTTGAGAAGAATCATCCCTTTATCAGCCCAACCGGTAGCAGTGACTTCAGGGTTTACTTCCACGGCTGACTTCCGTATCCTCTTCTCTATCACCGTAATGAATTTTTCCTTTTTAAAGGAAAGTTTAGATTTTTGCGGAACTTTCTTTTGTACTTTCACGTTTATTATTTTTTTAATAAACACTTCCGGGTCAAGAGCTGTTTTAAATATTCTCTCTGAATCGGGAATCAACTCATCCGGGATTGGAAGATCTGTCCAGGTGTATAACCCGTCTGTTGGGGGTTCAGGAGGAGTCCCTTCAGCTATTGGAAAAGAAAATCGCTCTTTCCTCTGTTCAGTCTGTTTAATAAATTCTTCTATTTTCTCTGTTGTCGCCTGGATGCCTGATTTTTTCAGCAACGCATTGACTGACTGTTCATCGCAGAGAGGCGCACTCCTATCCGGAGTAAAAAAGAGGGTTGCGTGAAGCAAACCATCATCAATTTTAACAGACGCAATACCTTTTTCAGCCATAGTATTTAAATTTTAAATCCCTTATATATTGCTTTTGATAATTGAGCTTTAATGAAGGTGTTTTCCTTCTTTAACGTTTTAATTTCATACTGCTGAGCTTTTATTGTATCGATTAAATCTCCCTCTGAGAGAGCTCCGCTGTGCAGCATTTCCTCCATTGTTTCAGTTTTAATACCAAAGTCAATTTCCGCTTCCATGTTTGCCGTAATATAGCTGTTTTCCAGCTCTGCGACATTTAAAGAAAAAACTTTATCATCATCTTTTTGAATAAGCTTATCCGCAATACGGTAAATTGCCTGGCTGAGAACACAGTCCGGTTTGTATTTTATAATAGGTAATCTTGAATTTAAAGCAATTTCCTGAAGATGATCAAAGTATATTACTCCAAGATGTTCCAGTTCAATATCGAGATATTCTTTTGTCGATCTTCGTATCTTATCGGCTTTGGATGAATCCTTGGGATTTTCCAGCATGTTGAGAATAAGCATAGGATGAAAATCTCTACTTCTTTCCTGATACCTGTCGTAACTTTCAGGATCTTCGCTTTTTATTTTCTCCAGAAGTTTTGGGATGTATATTTTCTGCAGAGAGGTCCCTTCTTTTCTTAAACTCTCAAGATAAAGGCCGGCAGGTGAGTTTTTGTGGAATATAGTGGTCATAAGCCTGAAAACGGTATTTTTTAAAAAAAGGTACGCATTTAATATTGATGTAAGGGTTGGAGCGGTTATAATGATGCCCATCGAAGAACTTAAAAAAAAGTCTATCGTATTAAAACTGGTTCCCGCTCCGAGGTCGAGAATAAGAAAATCAGCATCAAGAGTAAATAATTTACGAATTAATTTAGCCTTTTGTCCTGATTTCAAATTAGCCATACCGGGTATTTCGGCGTCTCCGGGTATAAACTGTAAATGGGTATACTCTGTATCTATAACTATATCATTGAAATCAAGTGAGTTGTTTGTAAGATATGTGCCGATCCCCTGTTTTATGGCTCCAATGCCTAAAATGAGATGAAGATTTGATGCCCCAAGGTCAAGATCTGCTAAAATTACCTTTTTGCCTGTCTGGGCAAGTGCTATCGCGACATTTGCTGCGAATAAAGACTTTCCTACACCGCCTTTACCGCTGGCTATTGGTAATACATGCATTACTGCTCCATAAGTACTCCGGATAAAGCCAGTGTAAGCTAAGGTTATTCACTCGTCAATACTTGACAAACAGTATAAAAAAAAGAATAACAAAGTATACGGAGATTTATATGAAAAATAAAGAACGCGTTTTATGGGTTGCTGTAACGGTATTCCTTACTGTTTTCTCAGTTTTCTTACTTACAGCACCAAAAGTTATTGCTTCTCCTTCAGCGAAGGAAGCGAATGAATATTTAGGGAGATTTGATTATCTTTTTCACTTTTTATTACAGAATTATGTCAATAAAATTCCCCCGAAGCAGCTTTATGAAGGGGCTTTAAAAGGAATGTTTAATAGTCTGAATGACCCATATTCCTACTATCTTACAGCAAATGATATGCAGAAGATGAATGATACAACAATGGGAGAATTCGGTGGAGTAGGGCTTTATATATCAAAACCCGCGAAACAGGATGATTCTGCTGATCCGAATGACAAGTATGTAAGAGTGGTTTCTCCTATTGAAGGTACTCCTGCATACCGTGCCGGCCTTCATGCGGGAGATTATATCATTAAAATTGAAAATGAACCTGTTGATAAACTTACTATTGATGAAGTTGTGCACAAACTGCGGGGAAAACCCGGTACCGAGGTTAACGTTACCATTCTACGGGGAAAGAATATTGAGTTTGAGAAATCTCTCAAGCGTGCAATTATTGAAATCCCGACAGTGAAAGAGGCAATGATTCCAGGAGGAATCGGGTATTTGAGAATTATTCAATTTACCCCCTTTACTGATGACAGAGTCAAAGAAGCAATTCAATTTTTTAGAAAGAACAACTACACTTCTCTTATTATTGATGTGAGAGGTAATCCCGGAGGCCTTCTGGATACCGTTGCAAAAACAGCTGATTTTTTTCTTTCCAGCGGTACTATTGTCAGCACAAGATCACGGATTAAAAGTGAGAATGAGGTTTTTACCGCGCATCGTTCTATTTTGGTCCCCATGAATATTCCAATAGCAGTCCTTATAGATAAGGGTTCCGCTTCTGCAGCGGAAATCCTGGCCGGTGCTCTGAAAGATACCGGGAGAGCTGTTCTTGTCGGGGAAACTTCCTTTGGGAAAGGGTCAGTACAAAAGATTATGCCTTTTCATGACGGTGGAGTTAAATTAACCATTGCCAAATACTATACCCCTTCAGGGGTGAATATTGATAAAATTGGCATCAAACCGGATGTGGAAGTTAAGGAGAAAGTTCTTTCGGATGAGGAAACAGCGGCATTGGGAAAAATATTGAAGGGGCATTTGATTTCAAACTTTGTTCAGAACACTCCAAAAATAACTCCTGCTATAGAGGCAGCCTTTATACGGAAACTTCATAAGGATGGAATCAATCTGGAAGTCAGGGTCCTGGAAAAACTTATTAGAAACGAAATAGATCTCCATATGGATTCTCCTCCGGTGTATGACCTTGATTACGATCTGACGCTTCAGGAGGCTGTGAGGCTGATTAAGACGGGGCAGATTAAAGGAATGGGGAAATGATAACGGAACTCATTTCTGTAAAAACAGAGAAGAGCAATGAATTTGTAAATATTACTGCTTCCGTAGAACTTTTTTTACGGAAGCATACTCTCCATAATGGAATATGCATGATTTTTGTTCCTCATACTACCTGCGGGATTACGATAAATGAAAACTCGGATCCTGATGTAAAACGGGATATCCTTATGGAACTTAAAAAAATAGTACCTCTGTCCGATGGCTACCACCATGCCGAAGGGAACTCTGCCGCTCATATTAAAGCAAGTACAATGGGTTCAAGTGTGAGCGTTCCGGTGATTGATGGGCATCTGGCAGCAGGTATCTGGCAGGGAATTTATCTTTGTGAATTTGACGGTCCACGGAACAGGAGCGTACGAATAAATTTTATTTCAGGTTAATATGCATTCTTTCCTACTCCCTGAACAGTTTAATGGAGGTGAAACCCTCATCCTCACTGCTCAGGAGTATCATTACCTCATTAATGTACTGCGTTTACGTGAAAATGATTCATTTCAGGGGCGGGATTATAAAGGATTAAAGTATGTATTAAAAATTATACGTATACAGGATCAGACAGTAACGCTTTCCTGTATGCCGGATACCCATTCCCCCCGTTTGGATTTACCGGATATGGTGCTCTATCAGTGTATCTGTAAAGGGAAAAAGATGGATAGAATAATCCGGCAGGCTACTGAGGCGGGTGTTACCAGGATTGTTCCGGTGGTATCTGAATATACGATCCCCCGGTTTAATGAAAGAGAAATCAGAAATAAATTGCAGCGGTGGTCCCGGGTTGTTCGTGAAGCAATACAGCAGAGCGGGTCAGAAATAATTACAGAGATTACACAGCCGGTTTCTTTAGGAAAAATTAAGAGTATGGAACAAAATTCAGATATTAATCTCTATTTTCACCAGGAACCTCTTGAAAACCATTCCTTACATGAGTATCTTTGCGATTATCCGAAGCGTGTTTCTCTTCTTATTGGGCCGGAGGGGGGGTTGTCAGAAAAAGAAACACAGTTTCTCAAGGGGTTGGGTTTTAAACCGGTTCTATTAAGAACTAATATTTTACGAGCTGAAACGGCGGCGGTATATGCTATTGGGGCCGTTCAAAGTATTTTAACGGAGAAGGAAACGTGGAAGGTCATAGTACGCTAAAAAGGATTCATATTTTTAATGTTCCCATAGATATTCTGCCCGAGGAAGCATTTGAAGATGTTGTAAGGGATTTTCTTGCAGATAGAGGTCAGCATCAGATAGTGTTTCTTTCGTATGACGACTTGTTGAAAGCCCGAAGGAATAATGATTTTGCCAGAACAGTGTCAAATGCGCATCTTGTTATACCCACTTCCAAACGAATCATCCATGCTGCAAAGTTCCTGCATCTTTCCGAGCCGGTACGTTATATGCCGTTCTCTTTTGTTATTAAACTCTTAGGGGTTCTGGAGAAACATAAAAAATCTCTCTATCTTGCCGGAATGAAACCGGCAGCGTTGCAGACGGTATCCGGGAATTTACGTGCGTCTTTTCCCGGGCTTGGTATAGTAGGCCGATGTGTCGGATATTTTAAAAAGAGTAATGAAAAAGATATTATACTGGCAATAAAGAAAGCAGCTCCTTCGCTTCTTCTCTGTGGAAACGGGATTCCGGGTAAAAATAAATGGCTGTTTAAACATATGAAGAATTTCAACCCCGGTTTATTCCTGTGGTGCGGGGACTGTTTTGATATTTTTGCCGGAAAAAAAGAAAGGCTTACAATGAAACAGTGGAATGGACGTTCATTCTGGTTTTTTAATTCCTTTAGAAAACCCTGGCGTATATGGAAAATTATTCCCTATTTTGGCTATCTCTTTCTTCTGCTAATTGAAAAAATACGAAAATAGATTTAAAGATCGTACAGTTTCAAATATTCATAAAGCTGTTTTGACTTATTATTTGAACCGTTAAAAAGCATTCCAACTTTTTTATTTACTCCCGGAAGGAATATAATGATACCTGTTATAAAACTTATGAAACCCGGGAAAATTAACAAAATACTGGCGGCAAAACTACCGGCAAGCTGCATCAGTCCCTTTTCAGGGAAAACTCCCATGGTAATTGAGATTTTAATTCTTTTGAGAACAAAGACAATACGCCAGTAGGATATAATGAAGCCTAAAAAGCTTGTTACCATTAATAACGCGAGGAGCAGATAGAGAGTAATGTACCTGTAGAGATACAGTATAAGGAATATTTCTCCTACAGGGAGTAGTGATAAAAGAAGAAAAATTATGAAAAGTTTCAACACAAATCCGGTGTTGAAGAATTTAATAAGGTCCTGCATTCCCAACATTCAGGAACAGTAGCATAACCTGTCATTGCATAGCAAGGGGGAGAAGTATAAGGGAATCCCCTATGGAAAGTCTCAAAACATCCTTATTGCCAGGATAAACAATCCGGGAAATACTTATTTATCAATATCCGGGGTAAGGGTAAAAATGATAAAGAAAAACACTGTATTATACGAAGAAAGGGAAAAAGATCCCCTTTCTCTCTATTTAAAACAAATATCCGTGTATCATCTGCTAAGCAGAGATGAAGAGGTGGAAATTGGTGAGAAAATTTTCGCAGTTAAAAATGAACTTGACCATCTTGACAAAAGGTTTTCAATCTCTGAGAGCAGGAGAGGGGTTTATCTTAAGAGGAGAGAACAAATTCTTGAGAAATACCGACATTACCGCAATACAATGGTAAATGCAAATCTTCGGCTTGTCGTCTCAGTTGCTAAAAAATATCAGTATAAGGGGTTAAGTCTTCTTGATTTGATAAATGAAGGTAATATAGGACTTATTGAGGCGGTTGAGCGATATGACTCTACCAGAAAATGTAAATTTTCAACGTACGGAATTTGGTGGATCCAACAGGCAATTGTAAAAGCAATTTATGATAAAGGCAGAACAATCCGGATCCCTGTCCATGTGGTGAACACCATGAAGAAGTGTTACTCGGCAAGTAAGTATCTGGCTCAAAATCTCGGGAGAGAACCTACCGAAGAAGAGATTGCTTTTGTTCTTAATATCTCTGAGAAAAAAGTTATCAGTGTAATGACCTATTCAAGTGATGCCGGTTCTCTTGATATTCCGGTAGATGAAGAAAATTCGACGACTCTTTCTGAATTAATTACCAGTAAGGATTATGTAACCCCTTTCGATAATGCCTTCTATCGTTCTTTACAGCAAATACTAAATGATTCAATGGATATTTTGAGTGATCGGGAAAAAAAAATCGTAAAACTAAGATTCGGGATAGGCGGAGTTGGCCCTCTTACTCTTGAAGAAATAGGGCATCTTGTGGGTGTAACCAGAGAGAGAATTCGGCAGATACAGAATAAATCCATTGAAAAATTAAGATCAGTCTCCTCAATACTGGAACTGGAAGGGGTTGTTTCATAATAGTGGAGAAGAAAATTCTTCTTGTTGGTAATTTCCTCCCTTTATATACAAGTGTTGATTTTATCCTTTCCGGATGTGGATATAGAGTAGTCTCTGTAAAGGATGAGAAAAGTGCTGTTCGTCAGTGCAGTGTGGATCGGTATGATTTGGTGATAGTGAATGTGAAAAATACCGGGGCACCAATGGGGGAAATGCAGATCTTTTTACAGAATAGAGATCCTCATATTCCCGTACTTGCCTTAATAGCTCCTGAGTGGAATAGGGAGAATGAAAATGAAAATCTTTACGGAATAACCGATTGGTTGATAATACCGTTCAGCAATGAAAAACTGATCAATTGTGTACGGAAGTTATGCGGTTAGCGGAGGATAATCTCATTTTTCTGCCATCCTGTAATTGTAATCGGGGTGGTTTTTTTGTATGGTGGGAAATATGATTAAGAAACGAATAGAAAAACTTCGGGGAGTGATGCGGGAACATTCGATTGATGCCTACATTATCAATGGCAGTGACCCTCATTCCAGTGAATATCCCCCCGAACGCTGGAGAACAAGAAACTGGCTCACAGGATTTACCGGATCGGCCGGTACTGTTGTTATTACCCTGAACGAAGCCTGTCTATGGACAGATTCCCGTTATTTCCTTCAGGCGGAAGAGGAACTGCAAAATACAGGTATTCGCCTGTTTAAAGCGGGGCTTCCCGGTATTCCCGAGTATACCACCTGGCTGGCTCAGGTTTTATCACAGGGGCAAACGGTAAGCAGTAATGCTTACACAACAACCCTCACTGAAAAACAAAAAATTGAACGGGCATTTGATTCTACCGGAATACGCTATGTTCCTGATGAAGATCTGCTGAATACGATTTGGAAAGATCGTCCTGCTCTCCCTGATTCTGAAATTTTCCAGCTTGATCTTCACTACTGTGGTAAAGGACGGAGTGAAAAGATAAAAGACATCCGCAGAGAAATGGAAAAAGACGGAACTGACTGGTATTTTATTTCTTCTCTTTCCGATATTGCGTGGAGTTTAAACCTGAGAGGGAATGATATCCCTTTTAACCCGCTTTTTCTCTCTTTTCTTTTGATCGGGAAGGAACAATCCTGTTTATTTACAAAATTGACAAAATTATCTGCTGATCTTATTTCGATTTTAAATAATGATGGTATTCTCATAAAACCGTATGATGAAGTTGATCAATATATTCGGAGCCTTTCCCCCGGTCCCGTTATTTTATCTCCTTCAGCTACTACTGTCGGTATAAGAAACCTCTTCAACAGGAACTGGAAAATTATACAGAGAACAGATTATACAACAGAGATGAAGGCTGTTAAGAACGAAACAGAACTATCCGGCATACGTGCAGCTATGATTAAAGACGGAGCGGCGTTGGTAAAATTCCTGATATGGCTGGAGGAAAACTGGGAAAAACTGAAGCTGGATGAGGTTTCTGTTGCTGATATTCTGACCAAAATCAGGAGCTCTCAGGATGGGTTTATGGGACCCGGTTTTGAGACAATTGCCGGGTTTAACAGTCATGGAGCTATTGTCCACTATTCAGCTAAAGAGGGAACGGCATTTCCTCTTGATCGCCCGGGAACGCTTCTCCTTGATTCCGGTGGTCAGTATTTACAGGGGACAACTGATATTACCCGTGTCATCCTTTTAGGAGATTTTGCTAAGGAGGATATTAAGAAAGATTATACTCTTGTTCTTAAAGGGCATATTAACCTGGCAGAAATAAGATTTCCGGAAGGAACATCCGGTATACAGCTGGATACTCTTGCCAGATATTATTTATGGATGGAAGGCAAAAACTATCTGCATGGAACTGGCCATGGAGTTGGCCATTTTCTTTCCGTACATGAGGGACCACAAAGCATCAGTACCCACCAGCCTTCAGCAGTATTAAAACCCGGTATGATTGTATCCAATGAGCCGGGTTTTTATCGTGAAGGCCGATACGGTATACGAATTGAGAATCTTGTCGCGGTATCACTGGCGGAAAAAACCGAATCAGGGCAGTTTTACAAATTTGAAACTCTTTCTCTCTGCCCACTGGAGAGACAATTGATAGATACTTCCCTCTTAACTGCAGGCCAGAGAGAATGGATCAACGTCTATCATAAAAAGGTTTTCAACCTTCTTTCCCCTGTTATTACACAAGAAGAAAAAATATGGCTGAAAAAGAAAACAGCCCCGCTGGAATGAAAAATCTCCGCGTAAAAGAAATACAGAAAGCTTCTGTCGTGGGGATAGTCGGTAATGCGATACTTTCGGTTTTAAAGATTGGAGCAGGTGTCACCGGCGGATCGTATGCCCTTATAAGTGATGGTATAGATTCGGCAACGGATATTATTACCTCTCTGATTACATTATATGCGTCAAATATTGTTAATCTTCCACCGGATGAGGAACACCCCTACGGGCATGGGCGGGTGGAAACGCTTGCGACAAAGGTTCTTTCCTTTATTATTTTTTTTGCCGGAGCCCAACTGGCCTTTTCTGCCGTTAAAAATCTTATTTTAGGCATAAAGAGAGCAATTCCGAATCCTATTGTTATCTATTTTGTCCTTTTATCCATTGCCGGCAAGATTTTTCTTGCTTTTTATAAAAATAAAATTGGTAAAAAGGTAGAAAGTTCCATGCTTATAGCGGACGCGAAGAATATGAAAAATGATGTTATTATTTCCGGGAGTGTACTTGTTGGGCTTGGTGCAACTTTTTTATTAAGAATGCCTATTCTGGATACCGTTACTGCATTAATAATCAGTCTCTGGATAATGAAATCGGCTTTCAGTATTTTTATGGAAACAAGTGTTGAGCTTATGGACGGGATGCAGGATAAATCAATTTATCAGAAAGTTTTTAGTGCTACCTGTTCTGTTGAAGGAGTAGGGAACCCCCATAAGACGAGAATTCGAAAAATAAACACCCAGTATATTATTGATATGGAGATTGAAGTTGACGGGAGGCTGACAGTTAAAGAAGGCCATGATAAGGCAACTGACGTCCGCCGATGTATTCAAAGCCAGATTAAAAATGTGTATGATGTTATTATTCATGTTGAACCCATTGGTAATGAGGAAACAGCAGATACTTTCGGGTTATCAAAGAAAAATTTCAATGAGTAGAAGCTCATTGGAGAGGAGAATAAGATGGTAGGAGCTTTAAAAAAAAATACTAAATTTAAAAAAAGAAGAGGCCCCGTTTTACTGATAATTATGGATGGTGTGGGTTTTGGTAAATATAAAGAAGGCGATGGATTTGCAGCGGCAGAAACTGAAAATCTTGACAGATTGATGAAGTCTTCTCCCATGGTAAAGATGAAAGCACACGGTACTGCAGTGGGGCTGCCTTCAGATGGGGATATGGGGAACAGCGAAGTAGGGCATAATGCTATTGGATGCGGAAGGGTTTTTGACCAGGGCGCAAAGCTCATTGAACAATCTCTTGCTGCAGGAACAATGTTTAAGGGAGATATCTGGAAGAAACTTATGCTGAATATTAAGCATACCGGAGGGACACTCCATTTTTTAGGGCTCCTTTCAGACGGGAATGTCCATTCGAATGTTGCCCATCTCCGTGCTATGATACTGCAGGCAAAAAAAGAGCAAATTCCCAGGGTACGAATTCATGCGCTCCTTGATGGCAGAGATGTTGGAGAAACATCTGCTCTGGACTATTTTGATCCGTTTGAGGAGTTTCTGCAGGAATTGAATGATGATTCCTTTGATGCAAGGATAGCCTCCGGTGGAGGAAGAATGGTAATAACAATGGATCGTTATAATGCAAACTGGGATATGGTTCGAAAGGGGTGGGAAATCCATGTACTGGGCAGAGGAAGGCAGTTTGCAGGCGTGCATGAAGCAATAGAAACACTGCGTAAAGAAACAGGAGCCATAGATCAGGATCTGCCGCCGTTTGTCATTGCGGAGGAGGGGAATGCTGTTGGAACGGTTGAAGACGGAGACAGTTTTATTCTCTTTAACTTCAGGGGAGACAGAGCGCTCGAAATTACACGGGCTTTTGAGGCAGGTAAGGATTTTAAGGAATTTGACAGAGTACGGTACCCGGAAGTGGAATACGCGGGGATGATGCAGTATGACGGTGATCTTCATATCCCAAAGCAGTTTCTTGTTTCTCCACCGGCAATTGACAGAACAATGAGTGAGTATCTTGTTGCTTCGGGAGTAAAGCAGTTTTCGATTAGTGAAACGCAAAAGTTCGGTCATATTACCTATTTCTTCAATGGGAACAGAACAGAAAAGTTTAGTGAGGAGCTTGAGACCTACGTCGAAATTCCTTCCGATAATGTTCCTTTTGAGCAGCGGCCATGGATGAAGTGTGCGGATATCACGGACAGGGTGATAGAAGAGATTAAAAAAGGAACATTTGAATTTATTAAAATGAATTTCCCCAACGGAGACATGGTGGGCCATACCGGCAAATGGGAGGCTGTTATATGCTCCATGGAGGCATTGGATCTATCCATAGGTAGAATAAAGGAAGCAGTGGAAAAAGCCGGCGGGTTAATGATTGTAAGTGCCGATCATGGTAATTCAGACGATATGTTTGAGCATGACAAGAAAACCGGAAAGGTCATTATCAAGGAAAACGGTTCTCCGAAAGCAAAAACCTCTCATTCTCTTAACCCCGTTCCCTGTATTATTTATGACCCGGAAAGTCAGGGGGAGTATTCAGAAAAACTGCATGAAGGTCTGGGAATAAGTTCCCTTGCCGCTACCTGCATTGAATGTCTGGGGTATATTCCGCCTGAAGAGTATGATGAAAGTGTCTTAATGTTTATTTGATTTTTTAATATGAATCCCGGGGAAAGGGTTAATTTTGTTAAACCGTCCGAGGGAATCTTTATATATACCGGTTTTTTCATAGATGTGAACTTCGAAATGAAGATGAGGACCTGTGGAATGACCGGTATCACCAATATGCCCGATTATCTGGTTTTGCTGAACTATTTCTCCCGGTTTCATGGGTGAGGGGTTTTTCATATGCGCATAGTATGTCCCCCAGCCGGTTGCTCTGGGATATTTCTTTTTTACTTCCTCTGTCAGTTTATGTTTTAGTAAGATATGATTTCCATATCGGTTATCCCAGCCTTTATAAATAACCGTTCCTGTGAAAGCGGCGACAATATCTCCCGGAGGGTTTCCCTCTCTTACGATAATTCCCGCGTTATCCACATAGGCAATATTGCTTACATTAATAATATCCACCGCGTAATGAGGGCTGGATCCTCCTGAACCAAGAGGGTTCTCACGGATAGACATATATCCATCGGTAATTCGGAATCCCCTTCCGTCATTTTTCTCATTATCCAGCTTCACCGGATATACCATTGAAGCAAAAACAGGCTTCCATGTAGCCAGCGGCGTTACCGTAGATCTG
>CAYSXD010000004.1:0-26761 GCA_964434925.1 uncultured Spirochaetaceae bacterium | reverse complement strand
AATACCCAAGCTTCCCAAGCTTGTGCCGGGGGTTCGATTCCCCTCGCTCGCTTCATAAACTGTGTTGACGGAAATGATTAATAAAATCCTGAAAAATATAAATTGTATCAGAGAGAACCGAACAGAAATTTTCTACAATTTTTTTTCAATATTCTTTTGATAGGGGTGTCCTACAAGGATCCCCCCCGGGACATTATCTTTAATCCAGGCATTCCCACCGATTATTGATCCTTTTCCAATGGTAATATTGCCGAGAATTGTTGCCCCTGCGTAAATTGTTACATCGTTCAATATATTTGGATGTCTTTTAATTTCTTTTATAATGTTCCCCTCTTCATCGGTGGAAAAACTTAATGCACCAAGGGTTACACCCTGATAGATTTTTACATTTTTTCCAATAACAGTTGTCTCTCCAATAACAACACCTGTTCCATGATCAATAAAAAACCTTTCTCCGATTTCTGCACCCGGATGAATATCAATCCCCGTTTCGCTGTGAGCAATTTCATTCATCATCCGAGGAATAAGCGGGACATGCAATGTGTATAATTCATGTGCAATTCGGTGAATGGCAATAGCTTTGAGACCGGGATAGCTGATAACAATTTCTTCAAGTGATTTAGCAGCAGGATCTCCTTCATACGCTGCTTTAACATCAGTTTGAAGTATTTTACGAATATGGATTAAGGAATCGAGCAGTGAGGCTACAACGGCCTCTGCGTTTTTTGCACAATCGCATGAGTTATCAGAGTTTTTTAACCGGCATTCATGTTTAAGTGTTCTGGTAATTTGTTCAATTAAAAGCCCTCGTACTCTGCAAAGGAGTGATCCTATTATGTATGATACATTTTCAGTTGTTATTTTCCGAATCCCTTTATACCCTGGAAAAAGAACCTCAAGTAAAAGATCCAAAATCTCTTTAATCGAATTATTTACCGGTAAATTGGTGTCATCAATAAAATTTGACCCGGAATCTTTACGGTAACTTTTAATAAGTTCCCGCAGCAGTATGTTAATTTGTGATGAGTTTTTGCTTTTATTCATACGTTACTTTCATAATAACGAGTACTTTTGTCAAGTACTGAGGATGATGATTTTGTGATAATGATGTTTTCAGAATAGGTGTAATTAAATACAAAATGTTAATCTACTTTTAGAGTTTCCTATAATTGAAAACGGGAAAGCAGTTTTTCCGCGGCGGAGGTGAATGCTCGGGTTACCGGCCTGTAATCAAAGCGGACAATAATACCAAGTCCGCTGTTTACCGCTTCATGGATAAAAGAGTGTGTAAGTTTTATATATACTTCTCTGAGTAATTTTCCGGTTTCATCTGTAAAAAGAAGCTTTTCCAGTTCAAACGTCCGGGCGGCAACAATAACCTGCTTTATGATAAGGGGGAATATTTTTTTTATTATATTAAAATATTGCTTTTTATACGAATCATCACTTTCAACAAGTCTTTTTATTTGTTTATACCTGTTGCGCTGGAATTTATTGTGTGAATTCTTTTCCATTGGTATAAAATCGGTAATGAGAGACTTGACTTTTTCTGACTGGAAAAGCTTGTAAAGGGAGAAAGTAAAAAGAAGGAGTCCTCCTGAATTTTTAAAATTATTTCCTTCACCTGATTTGGTTTTCAGATATATAAGAAGCAAGCTTATTTCTTTGTCAAGGTTTCTACCCGGGTCATGAGCCGCAGAAACTGAAAAAAGACGTGTATCAGATTCCAGAGCAGCCATTTTTTGTTTTAAAAGTCGCTGTACTTTAAGAAGTTGTTTTCTCAATTTGTCACTTTTCAATTCTCCTATGTAGAGACGGAGAGAGGAATCCTGCTCTTGCGTAAGGAGCTCAGTTTTTTTGGATTGAAGTTTTTCCGCTGAAATACCGGATACAACGGCGACATAACTCATGAGGTTTGTTAGAGTATCATTAATATTACCAATTACAGGATTCTGCCGCAGATAAAACTGCAAAAGTGAAAGCATTTTATGAGAAAAGAGCTGATTGATATGGATGGACTCAATAATTTCTTTGTGAATGAGGTCAATGAGATCTTCAAGATTATGAAGTATTTGGAGCATAATTGCGGGATCACCATGAAGTAAGTCAAGGGAAGGATCTTCAGGAATAAAAGCAATGTTTTCTATGACACATTGGGATGTATCCATTTTTTCTTCATCTGATACATTATTATTATAATTTCCTATTACATCAGAAGGATTAAAATTATAACTGGTAAATCCCCTGTATTTATTATGCCAGAGTAAAAAAGAGTGATGGTTTGAACGGCCGATTGCTTTTTTAACATAAGCGCCGGTTGCTACATGGGAGGTCGGTTCCGGATTAGTAACAAGGATCAGGTGATCAACAAGAGAAAGATAGTCAATATTATTTCCCTGTTCCATCCCTGCAGGAAGGTCATAAAAAAGAATATCATATGTATTGGACAGTTCATCAGCATACGTTTCAGTTAAAAGCCCGAGAAGCTTTTTACTGTCTTTTTGTTTCGTTTTGGATAGTGGAAAAAGAAGATCCAGGTTTTTAAAAACAGTAAGTGAATGTGAATGAAGAGGACTGTTTTTGTCAAGATCGCCGGACAAACCGGAAAATAAACGGTCAGGAATATCGAGAATAACGGCAACATCAGAAAGCGGATCAATATCAATCAAACCGGTTTTATAGCCTTTCCTGGCACAATAGATAGCAAGATTTGCAGCAGTTGTCGTTTTCCCGACACCACCCTTTCCTGAAGCAATTGCAATGGATTCTGACATACACACTCCTTCATTCATATTTATCATACTTTTCGTTTTCTGTATAGATTTTCTGTTGTACCACTCCTCCTCGTGTGGTAGACTTACCGTATACGATACGGAGAAGCAGGGTTGGTTGTGTGAAAAAAGAGATGAAAGAAGAGCGGTACGTTTTTCCGCTCGAGAGTATTAAGAAACATGCTTTATGGATAAAATATCACCATAATGATAACCCTTCCTTTGTATCAGAGTATCTAAGTGAATTACTGGAGGCTAACGATCTGTCAGATTCCGGAGAGTCTGATGCCCTTCAAATCAGAGATATTATAGTTGAAATGTCTGATCTGGTATCTTCAAATAAATATAGTTCGGAAGAAACAAAAAGCAAATCGGGACTTCTTAAAAACGAGGAAGCTGCGAATACCCTTCATGAGGTGTCTGACGAGTTTTATCTTCGGAAGCAGATTGAAGATTTTTATCTTCCCAAACAACTTGTTGATGCAATACTGGAAAATGGCGGTATTCCTGATAAATCTGAAGAAAGTCTGGTAGGAATAGGGTTTCTTGACATTGCGGATTACACATATCTGTCAAAGTTCTTAACCCCGATGGAAAATCAGGTTGTCTTAAACGGTTTATACGCGGCTTTTAGCTGGGTATTGAAAAGACATCATGGATATCTGAATAAGATTGAAGGTGATAGTTTAATGTTCCATTACGGAGGGAACATTGATCCATATGTGAAAAATCTTACAGAAGAAGAGGCCCGCGTTTATATAGCAAAAGAACTTTTTTATACCTGTGTAGAAATGCAGCGTGTTGCTTTTCTATTTAATGAGGCGAATGACAGTTTCCTTTATGGCAATAAAAGCGAAGATATTCAGGACCAGGTTACCAGGGCTTTTGAAATTATCGGAAGCATGAGAAACAGTGAGTTAGCCCAGTCAATTAATGCTTTCTATCAGATCAGAATTCGTATTGGCGCCAGTGTTGGTCAGGTTACCATGGGAAATTTTGGTCCGGAAGGTAGTAAACAGTGGGATATTATAGGTGTTCCTGTAATTATAGCGAAGAGGATGGAGACAACGGCACCTGTAGGAGGATTTCGTATATCGGAGAGTATGTTTGATGTTCTCAAATCCAGGGGGATTGTTGAAGAGTACTATAGACGTTTTAAACGGGAAGCTTCAGCATTATTCAGTTCATTTCAGGAAATTACAGAAGATGGACTTTTTAATTTAAGTACAGTTACGCTAAAAGAGAAAAAAAGTGCAAAATTTGTTACCTATAGTATTCAGGTAAATCCCGGACTTCCTGAAGCTATTATGAGACAGGTTGATCTTCTTCTTAGCAGGGGTGAAGCCGGAGCAGATCGGATTATAGATCTCTTACAGTATTTTAGAGGTAATAAATTTGTTATTGATAAAATTGAGGAAGCTTTCATTGAAAGAAAAATACATCTGAGGAAAGCCGAATTATACCACTTTATTCTTCCCAATCAGTATAAAATGATTATCCACGATGCCGGTGAAGATGAAGAAAGTGTGAAAAATACTATAGAGAAAGAGTATACTCTTTATGATATTTTTCAATTATTAGGAAAACTTCAGGATACCATAAAAGGAGATTTTGAGTTTAGTGATGGACCTGACCTCTCCTTTAGTGATTACCGGGAATATATGGAGGAATTAAAAGATCTGACAATTAAAAAAAATTCTTTTAAGGAAAAGCGTGTTTTTCAGCGCAGTCATTTCTATAACTATATTTTTCCAATGATATTTCTCAGCATGCGCGCGTCTATTGTTGAATATCAGAATAAAGATGCTGAGCTGACAGAAGTTTAAACTGGTTTATGTACTTTGATGGCGGCTATTTTTTTAAACATTTTGTTAAGCCGCTTTGATTCAGAGGTGGACAGCAGTGACCGTGAAAGGATATCTTTGAAAAATATTCCTACTTCTTCTTTCTCTTCGAGTTTAAAAAAACCAATTGTATCGAGAGAATCTGTAATTGTATCAATAAGAATGTTCATACTCTCTCCTGTAACCGGTGAGTATACACGTAAAGGTTTTTTTTCGGTAAAAAGGGTGTAGGTAAGAATCTGGACGGCCTGCGCAAGATTCAGGGAAGGAAACTCATCTGAGGTTGGAATTCTTACTGCCATATTGCACAATGCAAGCTCATAATCCGTCAAACCGTCAGATTCTCTGCCAAAAACAATGGAGATTCTGCCTTCCTTTATAAGTGATATTTTTTCTGCCATCTCTTTTGGCGAAATTGAAAAGTATTTTCTAAATTTCCCTCTTCGTCGTGAAGCCCCGAAAGTAAGAACGCTTTCTTCAAGAGCAGCCTCCAGCCTGTGGAATCTGGTTGACGAGTCATAAACATCTTTTGCGTGAATGGCAAGGGAATACACTCTGTTAGCGTCATATTCTTTATCAGAAACTATAGCAAGATCCTTAATTCCCATTGTTTTCATAGCACGGCAAACGGAGCCGATATTGGCTGCAAACCGAGGGTCCACAAGAACAATTTGAATTGTACTCATTTAATTAATTTTAGCGTTATTTCCGATGAACCCCATCCGGAAAATTTTATTCATCTTTTTCCTTTATAAGACAGAGCCATTCTGCTTCAATTGCCACTTCATCACCGACATATCCTTTTCCCCGTTGTTTGAGCATTGTTTTTGAGATCCTGAGATTCTCGATTTCATACCGAACCTCTTCATTAGGTAAAACCTGCCGGCGTAATTTTACTTTATCAATAGTTGCGAGAAGGAATATAACATTGCCTACAATACCGAGCTGACCAATTCCCGCTCCTCCAGTCTGAGCCATTGATTCTACAAGAATGACACCCGGTACAACCGGATATCCCGGAAAGTGTCCGGCAAAGAAAAATTCTTGTTCGGTAAACGTTTTTCTTCCTACAATCTTTTCTCTGTTTACCTCGTCTAAAACATCAACAAAAAGAAAAGGTTTTCGATGTGGAATAAGGTCTGTTATTTTTTTCATGATTTATACTCGCTTATTGCCAATACGGCATTGTGCCCGCCAAACCCAAATGAGTTGGAGAGAACATTCCTGATTTTACCATTTATACCCTTATTGGGTACATAATCCAAGTCACATCCCTCTCCGGGAGCTTCATGATTGATAGTTGGCGGAAAGAATTGATTCTGTATTGCAAGAATACTAATAATTGCTTCAAGGGCTCCAGCTGCTCCAATGAGATGACCGGTCATAGACTTTGTTGACGAAACTTTTATATTGTTTGCATGTTTTCCAAGCGCAGTTTTAATAGCCTGTGTTTCAATTGGATCGTTAGCAGATGTTGATGTTCCATGAGCATTGATGTAATCAATATCTTCCGGTTTAAGGTTCGCGTCTTCTATTGCCAGGTGGATTGCTTTTGCGGCTCCTCTCCCGTCAGGCGGCGGTGCCGTGAGATGGAAAGCGTCAGCTGTTGAGCCGTACCCGGTAATTTCCGCTATAATTTCAGCACCGCGTTTTTTAGCATGTTCCAACTCTTCCAGTACAAGTATACCCGCGCCTTCCGCTATAATAAAACCGTCACGTTTAGTGTCAAATGGACGGCAGGCTGTCTCAGGTGCATCGTTGTAATGGGTACTCAGCGCTTTAAGAACGCAAAATCCGCCAACACCCATCTCATTAATGCCACCTTCAGCTCCTCCGGCAATCATAACATCCTGCAAACCAAAGCGTATGGCATTTGCTGCCTGGCCTATCGCATCAGAGCCCGAAGCGCATGCAGTATTTAACGTATATGCAGATCCTGTTACACCAAAATGGATAGCAATATTTCCTGCTCCTTCATTGGACAGTGTTTTAGGGATTGTCATTGGCGGTATTCTGTCGGGGCCTTTTTCAAACAGGGTTTGAAACGAATTCTGAAGAACCTCAAAGCCTCCTATTCCATTTCCGAGGACAACACCTGTCTTTTCAGATTCAATATTTTCTGTAGTAAATCCTGCCATTGTCATCGCCTGAACAGCGGACGAAACTGCATACTGACTGAACAGGGCCATTTTTCTGCTCTCTTTTTTATCAATAAATTCTACAGGGTTGAAATTCTTAACTTCTCCTGCAATCTGAGAGGAGAAATCTGATGCATCAAAACGGGTTATCCGTCCGATCCCCGATTTACTTTCCTTAATTCCTGTCCATAATTCGGAGATATTATGACCCAGAGGGTTTATCGTTCCCATTCCTGTTACAACAACTCTTCGTTTCATACTGTATTTTCTCCTACATCGTCATCCCGCCGTCAACGGCGAGTATCTGACCGGTGATATATGAACTTTTCTCTGATGCCAGAAACAAAACTGTCTCCGCAATTTCCTGCGGTTTTCCCGTTCTTTTCAAAGGAATCATTTCAGCCATGGCATCACGTGCTTTTTCACCGAGTTTCTCAGTCATACTTGTATCAATAAAGCCCGGTGCTACAGCATTTACACGCACACCCCTGGCCGCTACCTCTTTTGCCAGGCTCTTGGTTAAACCGATGAGTCCTGCTTTTGATGCGGAATAATTGGTTTGACCGGCATTGCCCATAAGGCCTACAACACTGGATATATTAATAATAGAACCGGTGCGTTGTTTTATCATAGTCCGGGCCAATCCTCTGCAGAAAATAAAAGCGGATGTGAGATTTGTCGTAAGAACATCCGCCCATTCCTCATCTTTCATTCGGAAAATAAGACCATCCCGCGTTATTCCCGCGTTGTTAACAAGAATATCTACAGACTGAGCTTTATCCAGGACCTCATTGATTGCTTTTTCAATGCTTTGTTTTTGAGAAATGTCAGTTTTTATCCATTTAAAGTATGTACCTTTCTCTTTAGCGATTTCAGAGAAATAGTTGTATTTCTTTCCCTCACTTCGGCTGAGAGAGTAGACACAGGCCCCTTCTTCCAGAAAACGCGTTACAATTGCTTCACCTATTCCGCGTGATCCTCCGGTAACAATGGCAGTTTTCCCTTCCAGTATCACTTTAATTCCTCCACAATACCATCGATAGCTTTCTGTTTATCCGTTGGATAACATGAAAGGTCGGATGTAATATTTTTCCATAAACCGGTAAGTACCTTGCCCGGTCCGGTTTCAATGCAGGCTGCAAATCCGGAAGAAACAATGTTTTTCTGTATGCTTACCCACTGCACTGGTGAAACAATCTGCAGCGCGGACAGTTCCTGTGCTTCTATACCGCTGGAAACAGCTTTGCCTGTTACATTTGAGTAAAATAATTTTTTAGGATCAAGGAATTCAAGAGTGGCAATATAGTCGGCGAAAGCATTTCTGGCATCATCCAAAAGAGGAGTGTGAAACGGGCCTGAAACTTTTAATGGAATTACCCGGCGTGCGCCCGCTTCCTTCAAGGCAGTTTTTGCCCATTCAATGCCTGCGGCCGTTCCTGATACAACAGTTTGCACGGGAGAATTGTAATTAGCCGGAAATACATCACTTCTGCCGGCTACTGCCTTTTCAACATCCTCTGAATTCATACCTATCACGGCAGCCATTCCACAACCATCGGCAAGAGTCGGGCTTGTTTCTGCCACCTTTGCCATAATCTCACCCCGCTTAATAACAAGGGGAAGTACCTGCTGTTCGGTTAAAATGCCGGTATCCACCATAGCTGAAAATTCACCAAGAGAGAATCCTGCCGCGCCATCTGATTTAATTCCCTTTTCATTGAGATAACGGCGAATAGCCAGATTTATCAGAGTAATAGCTACCTGTGTGTTCTCTGTTTTCTTAAGATCATCCGCGGTCCCGTCAAAAAGCAGCTCTTTTAAGTTCCTTCCTGTTACAGTATCCGCAATGGTAAATAGTTCCCTGACCGTTGAAGAAGATTCATACAAATCTTTTCCCATACCCGGATATTGTGCTCCCTGTCCTGGAAATAAAAAACATGTTTTCATATATTTCCCCTTTTTAATTAAAATACAGGCACAGTACCTGTCGGTTTGTGCCCGAAATACAGTAAAAATAAATCAATCATCGCACACTTACCAGCGAAGAAGAGTGCCACCGTATGTAAGGCCTGCTCCAAATCCGGTTAATAAAATCTTATCCCCTCTTTCAAGTTCACCTTTTTCGTAAAGGTCATTCAGTGCTATCGGTATAGAGGCGGATGAAGTATTCGCGTATTCCTGCAGATTCATAAAAAATTTTTCAATAGGCAGTTTTAATCGTTTTGCCGCAGCCTGAATAATTCTTTCATTTGCCTGGTGTGGAACAATATATTTTAAATCATCAATGGTAAGATTATTTCTTTCCAAAAGAGAGGAAATAAGAATGGAGTTAACCTTAACGGCGAATTTATAAACAGGCTGTCCGTCCATATACAGTGCCGTATCCGCCCATGTTGTTTTTCCTTCTTCGTAAGGGTGTGCAACGCCCCCCGCATGCCTTTCAAGAACAGCTGCTCCGGAACCGTCAGCTTTAAGAATAGAATCATCAAGGCCGCTTAGACCACTTTCATCAGCACTGATAATAGCTGCTCCGGAGCCATCTCCAAACAAAACTGCTGTGTTCCGGTCTTCCCAGTTGGCTATTTTGGTTAATGATTCGGCGCTTACAAGAAGAATATTTTTCATTGTTTCCGATTTAATGAAATTCTTGGCTACCTCCAGACCGTAGACGAAACCGGTGCATCCCGCAGTCAGGTCAAAAGCCCCCGCGTTCACTGCTCCAAGTTTATCCTGAACTAAACATGATGTAGCAGGAAAACCAATATAATCCGGTGTGGCTGTAGTTAAAATAACCATATCAAGGTCTTCAGGTTTGAGGTTTGCCCTATCAAGGGCTACTTTTGCGGCCTCAACCCCCAAATCAGCTGTAAGCATCTCTTTTTCGGCGATGTGTCTCGAACCAATTCCCGTATGGGAACGAATCCATTCATCAGAAGTGTCCATTGTTTTTGAAAGTTCTTCATTTGTAACACGTTTGCCCGGGATATAGGCACCGATTGATTTTATATATGCATTCATAGTTCCTCCTAAAGAACAAGAGTAGTTAAAAAAAGAAAACATTGTTCCTGTCAGTGTGTCAAGATAAAGGGAACGGATTTTTTCAAAAAAAAATTTTTCTCCTGAAAGTTTAAGAAAACTGTTGAAACAGGCCATTTGTCGGTTGACGACCGAATAAAGTCCTGTTAAAATGATCCGGGAAGTTTTATATTCCTGTAAACAATCTTCAAATGTCTAATATCTGTATTTTTACATTGCAGTTTCACTGTTTACCCTTTACTCTGAAAGTGTTATTGTAACACAATGAAACTTGAAAATATGCAGACTGTCTTTATTGGTTTTATTGCTCTGATTCTCTTTGGAGCAGTGCTCAAAATTGCGGGAAGTATACTTTTTCCACTGGTTCTTGCAAGTATTTTTTCGGTAATTCTTGGTCCTTTAATAAACCGTCTTGATAAGTGGCATTTTCCAAGGCCTGTTGCTGTTATTGTTGTTATTCTTGTTTTTTCCGGTGTTGTTGTACTGATTACCCTGTTTGTACAAACGAGTATAAATTCATTTATAACTGAATATCCTAAATACGCTAACAGGTTTATGGCCCTGAATAATAAATTTATTTCGCTTTCAGAAAATAAACTGGGTATTACTCTCAATTTTTTTAAGAATTTCAACTGGACTAATCAGATTATTTCCCATCTTGTAGCTATTTCAGGCTCAATAATGAGTTTTGCCGGTTCTGTTCTTTTAATAATGATTTTTCTTATATTTCTTCTCCTTGAAAATCCTTTTTCAAAACGAAAATTGTTTCTTGCTTTTAATCACAAAACGGGGTTACAGATCGCGCGTATGCTCAATAAAATAAACAATCAGGTATCCAGATATCTGAATCTAAAATTTTTCATTAGTGCCGCCACTGGAGTGCTGGTCTGGATTTCGTTAAAGATAATAGGAATGGATTTTTCTCTTATATGGGGTGTCCTTGCTTTTCTCCTTAATTTTATTCCGAGTATTGGTTCAGCTTTTGTCCTTTTTATTACAATTTTAATGAGTTTTATTCAGTTTTTTCCTTCAGCAGGGAAAATCTCGGCTGTTGTCATTTCAATGGGGCTTATACAGTTGATAATCGGTAATTTTATTGATCCCCGTATGCAGGGGCATCGTCTTAATTTAAGTCCTCTTGTTATCCTGTTTTCCCTTATTTTCTGGGGATGGATATGGGGAGTTGTTGGAATGTTTCTTGCTGTGCCCATTACGGTAATTATACAGATTGTATGCGAGAATATACCGTTTCTACAACCCGTCAGCATTTTAATGAGCAGCGGCAGAAATATTCCTAAAATGGGAAAAACATAAATAGCTTCTCTTGTTAAAACATGTTTCAACCGGTATAGTACAAAAAAAAACTCATGAATACGTTTTTTGTTTATATATCTTTATAATCAACCGGATGTGTTAAAGGTGGAAGAAATGACAGAAAAGAGAATGCTGACAGGGGACAGACCCACAGGAAAACTGCATCTTGGCCACTATGTTGGATCGCTGGCTAACAGAGTAAAGTTGCAGGATAGCTATAGGTGCTATTTTATTATCGCCGATCTTCATATGCTAACAACAAAACCTTCAAAACAGGATGTTGAAAATATTGCTGTTAATGCCCGTGAAATGGTACTTGATTATCTTGCCTGCGGAATAGATCCGTCAAAATCTGTTATTTACCTGCAATCGGCAATACATGAAGTGTATGAAATGAATCTCTTTTTTGAAATGCTGGTCACCGTTCCACGGTTGCAGCGTGTACCAAGTTTAAAAGAAATGGCAAAATCAGCTCATCTCAATGAGATGCCTCTTGGGTTATTGGGGTATCCGGTCCTGCAGGCCGCGGATATTCTTATGCCGCGTGCTCACCTTGTTCCGGTTGGGAAAGATAATGAAGCCCATGTGGAACTTACACGGGAAATAGCACGTCGTTTTAACAGCATGTATGGCGAAGTCTTTCCTATACCGGATGTCATGGTTGGAGAAGTGCCTACTCTTGTAGGCACTGACGGGAACGCAAAAATGTCAAAATCACTGGGTAACGCAATTTATCTTTCCGATGACGCGGGTACTGTAAAAAAGAAAGTGCGGGGAATGTACACTGATCCAAATAGGATTCGGGCTGATATACCCGGAAGAGTAGAGGGGAACCCGGTTTTTATCTATCATGATATTTTTAATCCTGATAAAGCTGAAGTTGAAGATTTAAAAGTAAGATATAAAGCCGGAAAAGTTGGCGATGTTGAAGTAAAGGAAAAACTCACTATCACAATAAACAATTTTCTTGATCCTTTTCGTGACCTCCGAAATGAATATGAAAATAAAAGTGGTTATGTGGAAGAAGTTATTTTTAACGGTACGAATGCTATGCGGGAAGAAGCCCGCCAAACACTTCTGGAAATGAAAAAGGCAATGGGCCTTACAGGTGTGTGGAATAAAATAAGTAGAAAGGCGGAAAAAGCCCGGAAAAAACGCGAAAGAGAAACCCGGTAAATGATAAATTATGCACTATACTTTATTTTATACTCATTTTCCGGCTGGTTTGTTGAATCGGTTTTTCGTTCTGTTGTGGAAAAAAGGAAACCGATTAATTCAGGTTTTTTAGCGGGTCCGTTTATTCCGGTATATGGATTCGGCGCACTTATCTTTATTGCAGTTGGAGATGCTGTTTCTTCTTTTCCCTTTGCTGGGCAATTAGTTCTTTTTACTCTTTTTGCCACTATTCTTGAATATATTACCTCTTTGTTGTTGGAAAAAATATTTAAACTTAAACTGTGGGATTACAATAACTACCCAATAAATGATACGTATCATGTCCGGTTTCCGTTAAATATCAACGGAAGGGTCTGTTTGCTCTTTAGTTTGTTCTGGGCTCTTCTTATTTCGTTACAGATTTTTTATCTTCAACCTTTTTTTACAGCCGTTATTTCGCATATCTCTGCCCATTACCGGTATCTTATTCTTTTCTTTTTTCTTGTATATGTGAGTGTTGATCTCTATTTCACTACCCGTTTGTACTACCGGTTTTCCAGATTTCTCGGTAGCGTAAAACAGATGCAGTTTGACAAAATCACTGATGAACTGCAGTCCAGATTACGTATTATTGCGTCAACAACCCGTGCAATGCATACTTTTTTACGGCCTCTTAGAGCTTTTCCTTACTTGCGTGCTCAGTTGTCAACTGCCTGGAGAAAAATACCTTTAGGAACCAGAATGCCTTTTTTGCAGGATATACGTGCAGTCATTGTGGATAAGCTGCCGTTACTCAAATCAAAGAAACGAACAAAAAATTTAAATGAGTTTTTTTCCTTGGGGAATTCAATACTTAATAATCCCGAATATCAGAAACTTAAAGGAATTAAACATCATGATAAAGATATTTATACACATAATGTTAGTGTCGCATGGATCTCCTTTCTTATTGCAAAGAAATTCAACCTTCATGTAGGTGAAGTTGTCAGAGGGGCTCTTCTTCATGATTTCTTTTTTTATGATTGGCATACGTTCAGAGACAGGGATTACTTTCTACCTCATGGGTTTTCCCATCCTAAGATATCCTATAAAAACGCGGTAAAAATTTTCGGCAGACTCACCCCACGTGAAAAAGATATTATCGTTAAACACATGTGGCCATTAACGGTTGTTCCTCCCCTGTACAGAGAAAGTTTTCTTGTTTCCATGGTGGATAAAACAATTGCCAGTAAAGAAGCACTGAAAGCTGTTTTTCCAAAGCATAAAGAAAAGGAATAATACCGGTAATAAAGTAGTTATGTTTTTTGGTTTGCTTTATTGCAGGATAGCCTTGCTGTTTACAAAAAAAATGCTATAATGTATGGTAAATTGTATGGATTGTCTTATGATAAACTTATCAATAATGAAGGAGGCATCTATGTTAAAAGGTATTCCAAATATACTCTCTCCTGTGCTCCTGAAAACCTTGATGGAAATGGGGCATGGTGATGAAATTGTTATTGTCGATGGTAATTATCCGGCAGCCTCGCACGCACAGCGGCTTATTCGCCTGGATGGTCATGGTGTTCCTGAGATTCTTAAGGCTGTTGTTAAATTCTTTCCTCTTGATACATTTGTACAAAAACCGGTAACACTTATGGCAAAGGTTCCGGGAAGTGATGTGGAAACCCCCATCTGGGATATTTTTAAGAGTATTATTCGAAAAGAGGATGAAAAAGCAGCTGATGTAGGATTTGAAGAACGTTTTGCCTTCTACGAACGGGCAAAAAAAGCGTATGCAATTGTTGCATCAGGAGAATCCGCCCTGTACGCGAACATTATTCTAAAAAAAGGTGTGATCGCCTGAGTAATTGCAGGGAACCTCTATAGACTTAATGAAAGGAGTTTATACACATTATGAAAGAGATAGGTATTGTTAAGGAAATAGATAAAGACATTACAACTATCGAAATATTCGATCAGCATACGGATGCCGCATCATGCAGTTCAGGAAACTGTACAAACTGTCATACAGCCCATAAAAGACGAACATACAGTGCGATAAACAGTTATCACATTAGCCTCAGTAAAGGGTCCCTTGTTGAAGTGGAACTTCCAATGGGAAAAGCAGTCGGAGCATTTTTCAGGGTTTTTATTTTTCCGGTTATACTCTTTATTGCTCTCTATTCTCTTGTAGCCGCACTTTGGCCCACTGCTGAGGGACTTAAGATTCTTGGTGGTTTTGCAGGACTCATTTTCGGTTTTGGCCTTAATTTTCTTATAACTCCGAAAATGAAAAAAAATGAAATGCCGGTAATTTCCAGATTATATCAACCGTCCCTGTGATTGAAATGAACTTTCTGTTTGGCAGAATAACGGAAAATGAAAGTTCTGCAATATAGAATATAAGTTAAAAGAGATAATAAACAAATAGAGAACATGTATCTGTTCCTAAAATAATAATCGGTATAATCTATTGTGCAGCAGCGTCACCCATTGTGTAAGGAGTATAAAAAAAACATGGCAGAAGGCCTTAAAAGAGTTTTTAGTGAAATTTCAAACGGTTATGAACGGCTGAATGGTTTCTTTACTTTTGGGTTTGATCAAAGGTGGAGAAAAAAAGCTGTCAGGTTCATTTTATCAATAGAGAGTGGTAAATGTCTGGATGTTTGTACAGGTACAGGAGAATTAGCGGTAATGATTTCTAAACTCTCGGGTGGAAAAATTACCGTTTTTGCTTCAGACTTTTCTGAAGATATGATGGAGATAGCAAAACGTAAAACCGATTCAGAAGAGATTAATTACGTATACGCGAATTCAGATGATCTTCCGTTCTATGATAATTATTTTGACAGTATCATAGCAGGTTTTGCGGGAAGAAATCTGAATTCATCCCGGGAAAATTTGGTGAATTCTTTTAAAGAACTTTATAGGGTGTTAAAACCCGGCGGAAGGTTCATTAACCTTGAAACAAGTCAGCCGGCTTTAAAGCCGGTAAAGTTCTTGTTCCATTTTTATATTAAAAATGTTGTGCGGCCATTGGGGCAGATATTATCCGGATCAAAAGGAGCATACAATTACCTCTCCTATTCGATTTTAAAATTTTATAAAGCGGAAGAACTCTTACAAATCTTTATCGAAGCCGGATATACCAGGGTTAGTTATAAGAAGCTGTTGTTCGGAATAGCTGCTATTCACACAGGAGTGAAAACAGGTGAGTGATATTCCGTTATTTCAGCAACGTATGTATTTTACCAAGCAGCAGTTTGAAATCAACCGGTTTTTCTATGAAATCCTGTGCCGGAAGCCAGTCACCATCCAGATCATTCGCAGAGAAATCCATCGGAAGTTCACTGTTTATTGAAGTGAGAAAGATGATAGGTACTTCCTTCAGCTGATCAACCTTCCGAATTTCTCTTGCGAGATCAAACCCTCCTGAAGGGTTTTCAGGAAACATAACATCAAGAATAAGTAAATCAGGTTTGTTATCTTTTAAATATTCGACCGCTCCCTTTGTATCGTCTTTTATGTGAATAATGAAATTATTTTCCTTAAGGACATCTGATAGAATCTCCGATGACTCCGTATCATCATCAATAATTTGTATAACCTGCATAATCAACTCCTAATTTATTTGTAAATTATTTTTCCGGGATAATTATTTCAAATCTTGTGCCTTTATTAATCTCGCTTTGTACCTTTATTCCATAGGAATAATTTGTTGCAATCTCCTTGACAATTGAAAGTCCCAAACCTGTAGATGCTTTGTTAAAACTTGATCCTTCCTTTGTTCGATAATACTCATTAAATATATCAGGAAGGGCATCTTCTCTAATTCCAATGCCATGATCGGAAATATATATATGTAATCCGTCTTTATACGAAACAGCAGATACCTGAACAACTCCGTTCTCACGGGAGTAAACAATGGCATTAGTAAGTAAATTTGAAAAGAGTAAAGTGAGGTGCTCCGTATTTCCAACAACTTTTTTTTGAGGCACGTCAACGCTGAAACTGATATGATGTTTTTTCGCTACATCATCCAATGAAATTAATAGTGGAGATATAATTTTAGAAATGTCAACAGAGAGGACTTCTCTGTCAATGCCGGACTTCATTCTTAAATTACCCAGAATGAGAATTTCATCAATTCTTTTTCGTAAGGTAACTGATCTTGCCTCGATTTTATTTATAATTTCACCTACCGGTTGCGAAATATCCTTCCAGTATCTGAATTTTAGTAACTGAATATTGCTCTCTATTCCGGAAAAGGGAGCTTTTAACTCATGAGTCGTAACAAGAACCTGCATGGCTTTTTCTCTGTTAACTTCCACCAGCTGTTTATTTACAGAAGACAATTTTTCACTCTGCTCTCTGACGACTCGTGAGAGGGTAGATACAAGATACCAGGTTACAAGCCAGATAAAAACGGCAGTGCCGGCGTTAAAGACCATGATGACAGAAGTTTTATACGGCTGGACCAGTGCCGGGCCAGGTAAAATATCACTGAAGGGGGATCCGGGTAGTATTTCAAGAATAATGTTGACAATATACATAGTAGAAGCGGCAAGTGTTACCATTAAGCTGCCAAATGGATTAAAGAATATGCATGCGAGGACAATATGAAAAATATAAATAAATACAATAAAAGAGTGAGTACTCCCAACCATATGCACAACAACTGTTACAAATAACAGATCTGTTAAAATTTGAAGCCAGAGATTGGTTTCGATGTTTTTTCGGGGAGAATCATTGTTTAGACAACGCACACCTAAACAAAAAAGAGTATTGATGATCGTCAGGATAGCTGCCAAAATCAGCAGCCATATAAGGGGAGGTCTAAACCCGAGTTCCCTAAATGTTTCTGGTAAAAAATTAGCAAGAACAGCTGTTAGAATGAATACAATAATTACCATCCACCTTATCGTGGTAAACCACCGGACGTTTTGTAAATATACGGAATTATCAAAATATACCGGTTGTGAATATGGTTTAAGTTTTAATCTGCGAGTATTGGTAAATAATTCAAATTCAGCCATTTTCAATCATCCGTTTACCTAAAAATAATTCATTGCAATCATTTTTTTTAGCATCACTATATCTTTTTCTTCCAATCTTAACAAACTTTGAATAAAGAGTAAAACTTCATTGTTAAGAGGTTGATTAAGCACATCCTTATATAATGCAATGAGTCTCTCATCAAAACCGCATGCTTCTTCAAGTAGTTTCTGTCCTGAAATATTTTTATTGGAAATTTTAAGTAAATACGTATCATCATCCGGGTCAAAATTTACATCGTACTTTAATTTTACACTAAAAATATGCGTAATATTCTCAATGTCTAAACTGTTTTTAACTTCTTCGAGATGACGGCGATGGCGGCTGAGATAGTACGTGAGAAGGCGTACACCATTGTTCTCCGTTTTATCGCGTAAAGACGCGTAATATTCAGCAAGCTTTTTCTCAAATCGGCTCGCGCGATCAAACAATTCTCCAACACTGACAATTGCCATAGCAGTCCCTCCGTATTAATTAAAATTTATCGTAAAATGCATTTTCAGGATCATATCCTTTATCCGCCAATACTTCCTGTACGGCCGCGATCATAGGGGGGGGGCCACAGAGAAAGGTCTGGAGATCCAAATTCTCCGGAAGCAGTTTATCTACGGAAAGATGAATAAATCCAGTTTCTCCATCCCAGCTGGAATCATCCTCCAGTGGATCCGAGAGGGCATAGTGGACATGAAAATTAGGATATTGTTCTGCCATTTTTTTAAATTTTTCCATATAAAATACATCCTTTGTTGTTCGGCATCCAAAGAAAAGGTAGCATTCACGGTCCGGCGTCCGTGAATAGATTGAAGTAACGAGACTCTGTATAGGAGCCATACCACTTCCACCACCAATACATAGAACAGCAACTTCCGGATTTTTATCCAGTTTGAATTCTCCATACGGGCCGGTGAAATAAACTTCATCACCCTCTTTAAGGTTGTGAAGATAAGTTGATGCTATACCTCCAGGCACAATCCGGACAATTAGCTGAATTTTATCTTCCACATAGTCAGGGGTACTAATCGAGTACGCTCTGAATACAGCCCCATCAGGGCCCGGTGCTTGTATTTGAATATATTTACCGGGGCTATGCTGGATGGCAGCAGGTTCAATCAGATCAAAATTCAACTCCTTAATGTCATGCGTTAAATCCTTAACAAGTGCTACCTTTGCGTGAAATTCCTGAACAGCCAGAAGATCTTCCGGTATGGTAATTTCCATATCCTCTTTTACCTTTACCTGGCAGGCAAGCCGTGTGTCTGAAAGCATTTCTCCTCTGGATAAAAAAGGTATTTCAGTAGGTAGAACAGGGCCGCCTCCGCTAAGAACATTGACTTTACAAAAGCCACACGTAGCCTTTCCACCACAGGCCGAAGGTATAAAAACCTTGTTTCCATACAACGCGGTAAGGAGTGACATACCGCCTTCTTCTTCCAGAACAACAGAACCGTCATTTATTGATATTTTACAATTTCCATACCGTACAAAAAACCTCTCTGAAATAATAAGCCATATAGATAAAATCAGAAATATACCAACGGTAGTCCCTATAGAAAGTAATCCAAGTGTTATCAATTATGTACCTCCATCACTGCATAGTAAAAAGATAGTTTTTTGAGTATCAAAATACTTACTGGTTTATCATGGTGTTGAAAAAAAATGTTAAACATTCAATATACCGGTAAACCCTATAAAGGTCATGGCAATGACGCCTGTTATTATTAAAATGACGCCGGGGCCTTCCAATGCAGCCGGAACTTTCGAATAACGCATTTTTTTTCGTAAACCGGCCATTAATAAAATTGCAAAAGCCCAGCCTACACCTGAACCAAATCCAAATCCCACCGATTGGACAAAATTATATTTTCTAATTACCATAAAAAGAACAGCACCAAGTATTGCACAATTAACTGTTATCAATGGAAGAAATATGCCAAGTGAGTAATACAGAGCCGGACTAAACCGTTCAATGAACATCTCAAGGAACTGTACAAACGCAGCGATTACTGCAATAAAAATCAGCGATGATAGGAATTCAAGGTTTAGGGGAATAAGTAAATAATAATAAACAGAATAGTTTATTGCTGTTGTAAAGACCATGACGAAAGTAACGGCAATTCCAAGACCTATTGCCGTTTCTATTCGATTGGAAACTGCTATAAACGAGCAAAGGCCGAGAAAACTTGCAAGTAATATGTTGTTAGTAAAAATCGAAGCTATAAAAATACTTAATACAGGTGCAGTGTTCATTTCTTTTGTACCTCTTTTTTCTTTTGGTTGGATAGATTAATTGCATTGATAATCCATATAAGGAATCCACCTGTAATAAACGCGCCGGGTGCAAGAAGGAAAAGAATATTTTTTTCATACCAGACACTTGATAAAACGGTCAAACCTAAAATAGTTCCCGATCCGATTAATTCCCGTACCAGTGCTACAGCTATAAGGATCCACAGATACCCTAATCCATTAGCAACCCCGTCAACCATTGAAATAAGCGGTGGATTCTGCATTGCGAATGCCTCTGCTCTTCCCATAACAATACAGTTGGTAATTATCAGCGCTACATACGGTCCAAGCTGTTTGGACATATCCCAATAAAAAGCTCGTAGGAATTGATCAAGCACAATGACAAAGGTTGCGATTATTGCCACCTGAACAATCATACGGATGCGGCGTGGAATATAGGATCGAAGCAACGAAACAAAAAGGTTTGTACCCGTTATAACAAACATCAAAGCTAATCCCATTACTACCGCATTCTGCACCCGTATAGTAACGGCAAGAAATATACAGATCCCCAGCACCTGAACCGTTACAGGATTTGAATTATAAACACCGTCCCGAAACGTCTCGAAATATTTTTTCCGCGTGGGACGGGCATTGCCCGCAGATGGAGACATAACATTATCTGACATACTTACTCCGCTCCTTGTCTATAGCTTTTGCAATTTTATCGACCATTACCTGAACACGCTCTGAAGTCCTTGTCGCGCCGGTAATTGCGTCCACAGAATTGATATCCGTTGGATGATCACCTTTAACAATTTTAAAACCGGCAACCCCGTCTTTAGAGACGATTTTTTTCCCCTTAAACTCATTCTGAAACCAGCTGGAAGCAATTTCACCACCCAGCCCCGGAGTTTCTTCCTGTTGGTAAAACCGTATTCCCTTTATGGTAAGAAGGTCCGGTTCAAGGGCAAGCGCCCCTTTAATTGGGGCCCAGAACCCAGGTCCCGAGAAAGGTACAGCTATAGCGACAGGTTTTTTTGATTTTGAATTTTTAGGGATATATTCATAAATTGTAATTTCTCCCAAAGTTTTAACTTTAATATTATCATCAAAAATTTTCATCACACCGCGTGCACCAAGTTTACTATCAACAGAGACCCCCAATGCTGAAAGGAAATTACGATCTTTATCGGTTTCTTTATTCAACAGGCGATAAGGTTGGGTGAACTGTGTTGCCGCAAAGAGTAGAATTGAACAAAGCACGGCCAGGATAGTGGAAAAGAGTATGATGTGTACATTATTGTTCACGAGCGTAACTCCTTATTTTAGATCTAAGCACTATTTCATCTATCAGCGGAGCACAAATATTTCCGAATAAAATGGCGAACATGGCTCCCTCAACAAAACCTGAGAAACTTCTTATGAGAATAGTGACAAGTCCAATAATTATTCCATATGCCCATTTTCCTGTTTGGGTAGTGGGGCTGCTTACCGGATCGGTAGCCATAAAGAACGTTCCGAATAATATTCCTCCGGATAAAAGATTAAAAAGTACCGGACTTACGGATTGTGGAGCAATAGCCACCAAAAGCGCATTGGCTCCAACGAAAGATACAAGTATACCAATTACCGTTCTGTAATTGGCAATCCCTATGAGTACAAGAAATATTCCCCCTAACAGTATTGCCAGTGCGGACGTTTCTCCAAGGCTTCCCGCAACGTTACCAATAAAAAGATTATAAAGTGAAGTGCTGATTTCTCCTCCCTTCGCCAGTACGAGTGGAGTAGCGGAGGTGAGAGAATCGGGTGGAGCAATAGTAAATGAAGAAAATAATTTGCCCCAGGGAAGAGAACCGGGGTTTACCCATGATCCTGTCATTGTTGAGGGATAGCCTAGTGCGATAAATAAACGTCCAAGAAGAGCTGCGTTAAAAAGATTCCTTCCCGTACCTCCAAAAATTTCCTTTCCTATAAATACTCCAAAGATAATACCGACGGCTGTCATCCACAGAGGTATGCCCGGGGGTAAAATAAGGGGGTAGATAAAACCGGTAACAAGAAAGCCTTCATTTATATCTTCCTTACGCAGTAACGCAAATATAACTTCAACACCGGCACCGGCTATGAAGGATATAATAAGAATAAAGAGAATCCGCCATCCAAAAAAATAGACAGCAGCCAGGTATGCCGGTACAAGAGCCACAATTACCAGCGACATATAACGTTTGACATCGATAGGGTCACGGCCAAATGGTTTGTTGTGAGTACTATTATCTGCAAGGAATAAAAAATTATCCAGAGCTTCAAATATCGGCTTATAAAACGACAATTTGCCTTGATCTTCAAAATGAGGTCTTAACGTATCAAGTAAGCCTTTTCGGTTTTTCATTTTTTCTCCTTATCAAAAATACGACCGTGTAGTTAGCCGCGATTATTTTTTTTGGCCAATAAAGCCCTTGCTTCCTCATGTTCGGCGGCCAGGTTTTTTCGACCCTCGGAAAATTCTTTCTGTAATTCAATTTTAGAAGGACAAATATATGTACAAAGATTGCAGTCGATACAGAGGTTAAGCCCTAACTTTTCAGCATCATCCAGGTTCCCACTGTAAATATATTTATGTAGAATTTGCGGAAGCAGAGAAACAGGGCAGATATCTTCACAAAGGCTGCAGGAAATGCATGGGCGAATCTCACCGCGAAGAGAAGTTGATATCTGGCTGTCTGCTCCCCCGGTTACCGAAGTGGCAAATACAGACAGATATGAAGTCCTTTTGAATCCCGGGCGTAAAAAACTTAAAAATTCCCGTTTTACGGCCCGGGGAAGAAAAAAGAGGGAATCATCATCGAAATCCACACAATCCTTTGTAGGATCAATGGGACTGCCACGAAAAAGCCCTCCCTTTAGAATAGAAGAATTTTCAGGACTGTCATTTTTTACAATAGACTGTATTTTTGTTCCTATTCGTACCCAGGCATGTCTGGGGTTTGCTATACCGGGCCCCCCGAGTGCCACTGTCCTTTTATAAAGAGGCAAACCATTGGAAAGGCACTCTCCGACAGCTTCTATCCCCTGCGCATCAATTATCCACACAATATCTTCTTTTTTAAGAGAGGGAGACGCTTTTCGAATCATCTTATTTAATAACCGGGTATTTTCCATTGGATATACAATTGATGCAGGATGGAAATGTGCCCAAACAGTTCCTCTCAGATCATCGTACATCTGGTGTGCTACAGGATTGTTCTTTTCTGTAAGCACTATTTCAACCGTACCGTAATCAGCCAGGAGACGGTCCATGAAATTTATTCCCTTAAGAATAATATTCCAGTTTCTTTTTAAAATAACTCTCCCTCTGGCCTTAAAAGGCTCTGTTTCTATAAAGTTTACTACAATAGCTTTGGGGCGTTCATCCGACAGGGAAGGAATCCCCCCTGTCGCGGAACTCCATAAAAAAGGCCAGATGCCGGATTGTGCCAGAGATTCACGAATTTTTTCTACGGAAGCTGCCTCGGGGGTGGTGGTTGTATACACCTTCCCAGGTTCGGATTTTTCAGTTACTTCAAGTGTAATTGAATAAGACGAAGTCTTATTATCTGTTATAATGATTTTTCCCTCAGCGGGAGAGGGGAGGGAAAGTTTTCCCCCTTCTACCAATACACTGGCAAGTTCCTGACCAAACTGTACCGTTTGTAAATTTTTTACAACAGGTGTATAGGTGAGATTTCCTCTTTGGAGGTTAATGCAGAGTTTATCCGGAACAGGAATATCTTCCACAACACTCGAAGGTCTTCCTGCAATTTTTGGTAAATAGCCGCCACTCAGTTTCATGTTTTAATATCCTTATACAGAGCTGTTATTCGTATGGATAATAGCTTACTAAATTGGTTCCAGTATACAGACCTTTTATTTTTTTTGCAATATTTTTTTTATATTTTTTATTTTATTATACTTATTTAACATTTAATGTCATAATATAGAGATCTATAACACATTTGTATCAAAATTCTTACTATGGTTGACGAGATTCTTATTCTAATGGTAATGTTTAAGAAATAAATTATATAAATTAAAAAAGGAGATAGGGTAATTGATTCGTAATGACCTGATGGAAATCAGACAAAAAGCCGGAAATCTTTTTTTAAGCATGAAGCTCCAGTTTCTCACTGCTGCTGTTATTCCTGTTCTTGTGGGATCCGCTTTTTATTTTGCTCAAAATACAACAATATATTGGTTGAATTTTTTACTTTCACTTTTTGCTATTATATTTCTGCACATAAGTGGCAATATGTTTAACGATTATTTTGACCATCTGAATGGTACGGATGGAATAAATACGGAATTTATAAAACCTTTTACCGGCGGGAGCAGAGTAATTCAGGAGGGACTGATAAAGCCCTATCAGGTTTTAGGGTGGGCAACACTATTTTTATTATTAGGGTCAGGTATTGGTTTTTTCCTTGTATTGAGAACCGGTATAGTTCTGCTGTTCATTGGTTTAATCGGATTTGTTTCTATTATTTTTTATGTAAATAGAAAATTTTCTCTTGCCGCGTCGGGATTTGGCGAGCTTACAATTTTTTTAAATTTCGGGATTCTTCCTGTTTTGGGTTCTTACTATGTCCAGTCCCGGATGATTTCTCCGGACGCCTTTCTCCTTTCGCTTCCTGTTGGTTCGCTTATTACTGCAGTTTTATATATTAACCAATTTCCCGATTACGCGGCTGATAAAGCTACCGGGAAAAAGAACCTTGTGGTTCGGTTAGGCCGAAAGCGGGCACGATGGGGATATGTTGCCCTGATTATTTTTGCCTATATTATGATTGTAATTCTTATTATAATGAAAATAGTACCATTGCGGGGAGTATTTTCGTTTTTCACAATTCCTCTGGCTCTGTTAAGTTCCAGTCATATTTTAAGGTTTTACGAAAATACTAAAAAGCTTGTACCGGCGATTCCTTCTACTATTTTTCTCCATCTTGCGGTTGGTTACTTTCTTGTAATAAGTTTACTCTATAACCAGACCTATTCGTTATTTATTGATATGTTTTTAATTTTAGGGTTGATATTTTTCATTGCGAAGGCATATCCCCTGTATAAATTAGCGAAGAATAATATTCTGCCTTCGAAGGAGCCTTGAGTGGATAGTACACTTTCTGCGATTCAGGAATCATCAATTATTATGCCCCTGGATGAGTTTAAGGAAATATTTAATACTAAGCTGGAAACATATCTTTATTATTATTCGGGAGCACTTAAGAAACCTATTATGGATCTTGTAAAAGCGGGTGGTAAAAGGATACGGCCGTATCTTGTTTATCTGTGCTCCTGTTGTGGAGAGGAAAATGCAGATAGTGAGTTGCTTTTAACAGGAGCAATTCCTGAACTCATACATACGGCAAGTCTGGCTCACGATGATATAATTGATAACGCACAGGTAAGGCGAGGGCTTCCTACTATTCATACGAAATGGAATACAAAAATAGCCATTCTTTCCGGTGATTTAATACTGTCTTTTGTTTTGCGAATTATGAGTAGGTTGGATACACGAATACCTTCTCTTATTGTAGAGGTTGTGAATGTTCTGGAGGATATGATCGAAGGACAGGCATTGGAAGATAATGTAAAACATTCAGGAGCAATTCCTGAAATAGATATTCTTAAAAAAATAAATAATTTAAAAACAGGTTCTCTCTTTTCTTTATCTTTTTATCTTGGCACTGCCCTTCGTACAGATAACAGCAGTATTTTAGCAAAATCCAGAGAAGCGGGCAGGTTGTTTGGTGAGATATTTCAAATTTATGATGACATACTGGATATATTTGGAAACGAGGGAACAAGTGATAAAGATCTCTTAAGAGATATTAAAGAGGGTACAATTACTATTCCCTACGCAATAACCGGTAACAACAATGATGGATTTTTATCTCTCCTTACAAAATATAAAAGAACGTTTGACCATAAACTGCTGTGTGAAATAAAAGAAACAATCCTCAAAGAGTCAGGTGAAAGTATTATACTGGAGGTAAAACAGTTGGTTTTAGAGTATGGATTGCTGATACAATCTATGGAGTTAACCTCTTCGGATTCACTGTTGTTTCTTATAGATAATTTTTATAAACAAATTGAAAAAAATCTTACCCTGCCGGTTTGTTAGCCGGATATTGAAACTACACAATATCCGGTGGTAAAACAGTCCGGGTTCTACTCCCCGCTTGGTATGTCCCAGTAGGAGGTAATGCCTCCCATACTGTGGCAGCTGACGCTGCAGTTGACCGGATAAGCTTTCAGAACCGAATCCTGATAATTGGAAGAGGGAACCAGTTTTTTATACTTATCAGGGCCCAGACCGCTGAAAGCAGTAAGACCAAGTTCCTTATAGGTGGACCGGATCGTACCTGATGTTCCGTGTACGTTATGACATGTTATACAGGATGCCCTTCCTATTTCGCCGCTGCCCCGGTAGTTCCATACGTTCTTCATGAACCCGTCACCAAGCAGATGGTAATTGTGAAGCGGTGTATAGGAATCTCCCCATATTGTATCATTGTACGGTTGATTTGATCCCTCCCAGTATACAGGATAATTTGCACTGCCGGAGATATAGCGGTCCCGAAAAAGGCTGTTGATTTTCGTGGTGTAGTAGGGGGTCGGTGCCCACCATACATCAAAGTTCCCTCCTGATTTGTATCCAAGAACTACTTCCTTGCTGACTGACGGATAATTCTCGTGGCATGAAAAGCATAATGCGAAATCATTTTCGAAGTCAGTTCCGGAATAATTTGAACCATACGTTAAAGAAGACGGTATGGGAAGGGTCAGGTTTTGAGTGAGAAGCCCCTTCGATACCGAGCCGTGCATATTTATGGTTCCGTTGTTTCCATGGCAGCCAGTTGCCTTATCACCGGAGCCGGCGCATGTAAGGCCGCCGGTATTCTTATGAACATTGTCCGGGCTTCTCCAGTAGCCGGCTATTTTACTTCCTGCTTCGTTCGGAATAACACCTAGAGTACGGCCGTCGGAAAACGGTGCCATTGCGCCGGCTCCTTCCGTTAAAGCCCCGTTCGCGTCGTGACAGCTCAGGCAGAACGGCTCAAGGGTGGACGGATCCGAAGGGTTGTAATGTATACCCTCTCCCGTATCGGCGTTTTTAAGTATAACTGTTCCGGATGTGTGGCTGGACAGGTCATGACATACCAGACACTGGTTTTTTGTGGGATCCGCGGTACCGGCGACATGG
>CAYSXD010000003.1:26329-30756 GCA_964434925.1 uncultured Spirochaetaceae bacterium | reverse complement strand
TGAGGCAATGACGCTTTTAAAATTGAATCCGGTGGATCAATCAATTCAAACTTTCTATTTCTGATAAACCACAAACCTCCGAATTCATACTCTTCAGGATTTTTAACGAGTGCGGCTTTCAACGGATTATTGGAGATGTATTTGAATGCTGCCAAGAGCTGTCTGTAACTTCGAATAACAACACTTTTAAAACGGTCATACCAGACATGGCCTTTTAAACCGTATCGTTTATTATAGTTTACTGCGAAAACACTCAAAATCCACTGCATGATTTTTGATAAATTACTGTGTTCCCCCGGTTTAATAAGGAAATGAATATGATTCCCCATGATAGAGAAGTTTCTCAACCTAAAATTATATTTTTGTTTTGCTCTGCTAACAATAGAAAGGAACAACTTTTTTATTTCATCGGATTGAAAAATGAATTCTCCACGATTTATTTTTGCAGTTACGTGGTATTCTGCATTTTGATAAAGTTCTCTCAACTTACGCATATATATATTTACAAAGATATTACGCTGTTGCTTCAAATAGTTACATTATAATATATTTTCTTTCCTCCGTCCCTCATGCGCTAGAAAGTATTTTGAGAGTATACTCATGAGAACCCGTTATCTCTACATACCCACCTCATGCGCATAGGGAGGGTCGGCTCCCGGACGTGAAATGGTAACTTCAGAACATTGTCCTGCAAAATCAAGCGCTTCTTTTAACTGAATTTTTGTAAGTGTTTTGAGTGACTGCAAATTCAGTAAATCATTCCTCACCAGCCAGGATAGAAATCCCGCATGAAAAGTATCACCGGCTCCAACGGTATCGGCAACCTGAACCTCCGTCCCTGAAGATTCAACCTTTAAATCATCTTTTAACACGAAAGACCCTTCAGCACCTTTTGTCACCACCACTATCACCGGGCCAAACTCTTTAACTTTTTCAGCGGCCTCATCCAATTCCATATCCGGGTAGAGCCACTTTAAGTCCACATCACTTATTTTTACAATTGTCGAAAGGGAACATAAACGTTCGCAGCGTGAACGAAAGGCCTTATCATCTTTTATTAAGACGGGCCGTATGTTGGGATCGAACGAAAGAACACGCTTTCCTTTTTCCCGTTTCACAAGATTCTCAATTACCGTTGCACCCGGTTCCATAAGCAGGGAGATTGACCCGAAAGCAAGAGCTTCAATCTTGTCCGAAAACACATCTGGAATTTCCTCATTCCTCAAACTGCAGTCAGCAGTACCGGAGGTATAAAACGCGTATTCAGGGTCTTTGCCAGGTGTTGTTTTTACAAATCCAAGGGTAGTAGGTTCATCACCCCGCTGGGTAACAGTGAGATCAACATCATTTCTGTCAAGCTCATCAAAGAGCATCTTCCCAAAAAAATCGGTTGAAATTCTTCCTAAAAAACCTGCATAAGTTCCGAGTCTGGCTATCGCAATGCAAGTATTAAAAGGAGAACCTCCGGTATGAGGTATAAAAGAGTTCTCTCCGGTAGCAGTAATTCCAGGAAGCATATCAATCAAAGCCTCACCGCATACATAGATCATTTGAACCTCCTTTTACTGTTCGCACCATGTAATACTATTTCAGGTCAAAAGAGTCTCCAAAATAAAGACCCTTTAGTTGATTTTTTATCACAATACAGATCCATAATAAAAATCATCTTCCTTTGGGTCAACCATTTTTTATAATTTTATTACACTCTATCTCCCATTGTGCCTTAGCCCTCTTTCCAAAGCGATTCTCCCGGTACGTATTGTCTCAATGATGGAGTATGGCTGCAAAAGATTTATTGCACTGTCTACAGCTGTGGTATTTCCGGTAACTTCAAGCGTCCAGATGGAACCTGTCGAATCCAAAATCCGCGCTTCAACAACATTCAGTATCTTAAGAATCTCATTTCTTTTTTCCTCAGTTACATCTATTTTAACAAGTGCGTGTTCACGTTCAATAATGTTTTCCGCCTTTATATCCCAGACCTTTATTACATGAACAAGTTTTTGAAGCTGCTTTCGAACCTGCTCGAGAACACTGTCATCACCTTGAACAACAATAGTAAATCTGCTTTTGCCAGGTTGTTCGGTTGTTCCCACTGACAGACTTTCTATATTAAACCCTCTGCGTGAGAAAAGTCCTGAAATCCGGGTCATGACACCAGATGTATTGTCACAAAGTATTGATATAGTATGTTTCATAATTTCTCCTATTTTACCTGGTCCAATAGATTATTCCCTGTTACCATGGGGTACACATTCGCGTCTTTTTTGATAATGCAATCTATAATGGTTATTTTTTTATTTGTTACCGTCTTTTCCAAAGCATTTTCCAATTCTTTTTTATTTTCCACATGGTATCCGATTCCACCAAGACTATCTGCAAGTGCATCATATTTAATAAAAGTATCAAACAAAGATGCATCAAAACTTTTGTCATAAAACTCATCCTGAAGTTGTTTTATCATACCAAGGCTTGCGTCATTCATTACAAGAGCGATTACAGGAAGGTTAGCAGCAACTGCAGTAGCAATTTCCTGGCAGGTCATGGTGAATGAACCATCTCCGGCAATTAATACAACAGCAATATCGGGAGCCCCTGCTTTCACGCCGATTGCAGCGGGCAGACCAAATCCCATAGTCCCAAGCCCCCCGGACGTTATAAAAGTCCTTCCTAAGGAAACTGATGAATAGAGAGCGGCAAACATTTGGTGCCTTCCGACATCGGTAACCAAAATATGGTGGGGAATAATCTTATCAACAAGATGGAGCACACCGGGGACGGAAAGAATATCTCCCATTTCACGAAGAGGATGTTCCCCTGCTATCGAATTTAAGTGCTCAGTCCATCCCCTGATATTATTCTTTTTTATCTGTGTTGTCAGTTTTGAAAGAATATTTTTTGCATCTCCAACTATTGGAAGATAGGCTTCCACATTCTTACTTATCTCTGCAGGATCAATATCCACATGAATAAGTTTTGCTTTGGGTGCAAAGGTTGACAATGACCACGTCGATCGATCCCCAAAACGTGTTCCCACTGCCAGTATACAGTCAGATTCAGTCACTGCTGTATTTGCAGCAACTTTTCCATGATAACCAAACATACCAAAGTTGAGAGGATCATCATTTGCAAATGCAGATTTTCCCATCAATGTATATACCAGAGGGATTCCGGAAGTCTTGACAAAATCAGCTAACTCAATAAACGCGTCAGAATGGAAAACGCCTCCTCCTGCAATAATAAGCGGTTTTACCGCACCGTTTATCAGTGCCGCCGCTTTCTTTATCTGACCGGGATGACCTGAAATTGTGGGGTTATACCCTTCAAGAGTAAATTTCTTTTCATTTTCAATAGAAAATTCGTCTTTCTGAACATCCTTTGGAATATCTATAAGGACAGGTCCCTTTCTTCCGGTTGAAGCAAGATAGAAAGCCTCCTCCACTGTAGGAATAATCTCTTCAGCATGCTGAACAAGGTAGTTATGTTTTGTTATTGGAATAGTTATTCCAGTTGTGTCTACCTCTTGAAAGGCATCATTTCCAATCATTGTTGTGGGAACCTGTCCGGTAATTGCAAGAATCGGACTGGAATCCATATACGCTGTAGCTATTCCTGTAACCAGATTCGTTGCTCCAGGTCCGCTCGTTGCCAGACAGACACCAACTTTTCCTGTGACTCTGGCATATCCATCCGCCATATGGGCAGCACCCTGCTCGTGACGGGCAAGAATGTGTCTGATTGAGGAACCTTGCAATGCCTTATAAATAGGGAGATTGGCCCCTCCCGGATATCCAAAAATAACTTCCACACCAAGACGCTCCAGAGTTTTAACAAGTGCTTTTGCTCCTGTTGTTCGTCCTTTTCTCATAAAACCCTCCTATGATAATATTCTTTCTTAAAGAGCATAAAAAAACCTGCTGCGCTCCGGCAACAGGTTCTAAACTTACAAAAGTTTCTTTCAGCTGCCACAGCGCATGGGTAAACCACCGACACTAACGAGTAGGGTAACTGAAACGGAGAATACTGTATCTTTTAAAGTACTGCACTGCCTGATTTTCATATTAGTAATAAGTCTAACGGGACAAGAGAAATAAGTCAATGATTTTATTTTTTCTCTATAACTTTTTTCACTCATACGATAAGATTACCATCATGAACACTATACCGGAGAATACGAAAAAGGGAGAAAACGTGCTTCTCCATACCTGCTGCGCTCCCTGCTGTGCTCCTTCCGGCGAACGTATGATAAACGACGGCTATACTATCTCCCTTTTTTATTCAAATTCCAATATTTTTCCGGAAAGCGAATATACTAAAAGGCTGGGAGAAGCAAAACGACTTGCAGAAATATGGAATGTACCCTTAATAGAAGATTCATGGGACCACAAAGAATGGCTTGCATTTGTGAAAGGTCTTGAGAAGGAAAA
>CAYSXD010000003.1:0-26319 GCA_964434925.1 uncultured Spirochaetaceae bacterium | reverse complement strand
TGTGCAAAGTGCTTTGAGTTCAACCTTAAAAAGACTGCAGCAAAAGCAAAAGAACTAGGTTTCCCTTTATACACAACAACACTCACTCTTGGGCCATACAAGAATTCAAAAATGATATTTGAAATAGCAGAAAAATTCCCCGGTTTTCTCGCATACAACTTTAAAAAGAAAAACGGATTTTTACGCAGTATAGAATTGAGTAAAGAATATACCCTGTACCGGCAGAATTACTGCGGCTGTGAATTCAGTTTTCGAAGTTAAATAAAACCGCTGAAGAAAAAATTTCTCTTCAGCGGTCTATCATACTATTTCAAGTAACTGGTAATGAGATTATAACAGTTATTTTCCTCAATACGGATAATACCCATTTCGCGTTTTGCGTTTTCAGGCGAATCCGAAGCATGTGCCGTATTTACCATAATATTGCTGCCGAATTCTCTTCGTATTGTCCCTCCGGGAGCTTTGGTAGGATCTGTAGGACCAAGTACATCTCTGATCTTACTAACAGCATTTTCTCCTTCATAGACAAGCACCATACTCTTAACCTTTCCCGGATTATCAAGTTCTTCCAGTGGACAAGTATCGGGATTAGAACCTGACATGAACTCTACTATCTTATTAAATTGATCAACAGCATATTCAACACCAAAAGAATCGGACAGGCTTTTTAAGGTTTTATCAGAAAGCTCTATTGCAAACTTTTCTTCCAGTGTTTTTTTTGCTTTTTTTCCAAAAACAGGTGAAAGCTTTTCCTTTAAAACATCCTTTACCGGCCCATAAAATTCAAGAGCCTGTGCAACTGACATCTGCTGGACTTTTGTACTGATAATTCGAAGTCCTGTTCGTGAAAACATATCAATAATAGTTCCAGGCCGTGAACTTGCGTACATCCAGTTATCCGGTTTTATAATTACAAGCGTTCGTTCAACCTTCTCCTGATTCTGATAGTGTAAATCGCTTATTACAGGAGACTGGCTTTTTAAGAATTCTGTAAAGAGTTTCATATTGGAATCAGCATCTTTCTGACTCCTGGGGGTTAAAACCGCAGGTTCAAAATGTTGGACTTTTTCCGGATTTTCCTTTGACATTACAATATCCGCGTAGGTATCCCTGATTGTTTCACCTGTTATTGATTCAAGGCCTATATTTTCTTTATGAATTGCACCGGAAATATCGGAAAGTTTTTTACAGGCATCTTCACCTTTAAAAAGGAGCATAAGAACACGGGGTTTTCGTGTTTCAGATGGAGTAAAACAGTTTAATACATAGTCACTTAACAATTTACCAGCTTTTTCATCATCCGGAGTGACTGTTCTTTTTAATGATTCTGCATAACACTCTGCCAGATCTTTCGTTGGAGCAAACATTTGTGTACCTAAAAATTCAAGATCCACCCTGGATAGCAGTCGTGAAATAACACCACCTGTTCGACTCTTGCTTATGGTATACGGTGTAACCAGTACGTACGATAATTCTTCTTTCATATTTTTCCTACTTCTAAATTGTTAATGAGATTATATGTTTTAATATAATTACTCAGATAAAGTCAAGGGGTCAAGTAACTACAGGTAAAGAAATTACTATCCGTGCCCCCTGCCGGGTTAACGGATCTACCGCTTTTATCGTTCCGCCGTGAAGGCGAATAATTTCTTTACTTATCGCCAGCCCCAGACCGGAGCCTCCTGAATTTCTATTTCTGTCATTGTCTATACGATAAAATCGGTCAAAAACTTTTTCCTGTTCTGACTGAGGGATCCCTTTCCCGGTATCTTCCACCGAAATATAAATGTTACCGTCTGAAGAGTCAAACCAGGAGGAAACCGTTATACTACCACCGGTATGTGTATAGCGAATGGCATTTGAAATAAGGTTTCCCAGTACCTGATTCATTTTTTGCAAATCAACAGCAACAGCGGGAACAGAATCATCGACATTAATTTTCAGTGAAATACTTTTATCCTGGACCCCTGGAAGGAAAAAGGCCCCTGAAAAGTTCAATAGGTCAGACACAGAATGTTTTTCAATTGATAGATGGACTGTTCCTGCTTCAGCATTTGAGAGTTCAGAAAGCTCTTTGACGAGCTTTGTAAGCATGAGAGTTTCATCATATACAAGTTGAACACCCTCTTTATCTATCGTGTAAATTCCATCAATCATCATTTCAAGCCGTCCCTGAATAAGACTTAATGGAGTTCGCAGTTCATGAGCCGAGTCAGCAATTATCTGACGTTTCCATTTTTCCGCTTTTCGCAAAGATTCTGCCATTGCATTAAAACTTTCCGCCAGTTCCCCAAGTTCATCCTTCCGGTTTACCTCGATATTAACATTCAAATTCCCCCTGGAAATTTCATGTGATACCCGGGTGAGTTTCTTTACCGGTTGTGTAATATGCCGGATGAGGAAGAAGCCAATAATACTTGCAAGAATAATCATGATAATGAGAGATAAAGAAATTGCAAGGGTGGAACTTTTTAAAAATTCTTCCTGAAATGGAAGCAGTCCGGCTCCTATCATTGACCCTACATACACATACCCGACAATCCGGGAACCGGAGTAGATTGGTATTCCTTTTGCAGTTGGAAGTTTCATAACTTGCATGGTTCCACCGTCAGTAACAAGAATTTTCCCTCTTGGATCAGTTATTACAACATGAACACCCTGATTTTGCCTCCTCATTCCATTATACTCACCCATGCCCATTTTCCTCATATTGTTCCTCATATTGTTATTAATAGCTGACCCTGGAGCTTCTCTTCCCTGAAAATAAATATGCTGATAAGGCTGTATAATAGAATTAACCCCTTCCCAGGAATTATGAGTTTCATAATATGTTCCCAGGGAAACAGACAGTTCATTAGCGACAGCAACATCCCCTTCTCGGATCATCTTTTGAAAAGCGGTGTGTGTTGTTCTATTTATGGTAAAAGCAACAATTACTCCTCCAAGGCCTATAACAAGAGCAAAGCTAAGCATGAGTTTGTACCAAAGCCGTGTTTTAAGCAAGTTTGTACCCTACTCCCCACACTGTTATAATATATCGAGGATCCGAAGGAGTCGGCTCAAGAACTTTTCGTATATTTTTTATATGCACATCAATTGTACGCTCGTAAATTTCAAATGATTCTTCCTGAAGGACACTTAGAAGGTCACTCCTGGTAAACACCCTGCCGGGACTTGAAAGAAAGACTTTTAAAAGTTCAAACTGCACCATGGTAAACTGAATTGGATTGCCACCCCGTTTTACTCTTCTTCCGGTAACATCCATTTCAACCTCTCTATACATCATTTGTTCCTGATCCCCCCCCGAATTCAATCGTCCATGTCCGACACGGCGAAGAACAGCTCGAATACGAGCGGCAAGTTCTTTCAAACTGAAAGGTTTTACCACATAATCATCCGCACCAATTTCAAGACCCATAAGCTTATCTGACTCTTCCACCCGGGCAGTCAGCATGATAATGGGGACGGAGGAATTCTTCCTGATCTTTCGTATAATTTCAATTCCATCAATCCCGGGAAGCATGTAATCAAGAACAATAAGATCAAATTGATTTTTTCCAAACTCTTTCAAAGCTTCAATTCCGTCAGAAGCTCCTGAAACCTCAAAGCCAACAGCATTTAAATAATCACTTACCATCTTTAGAATTTTTACTTCATCATCAACAACAAGTATTTTTTCCATAGTTCAAGTATACACAAAAAATGTGAATATTCTATGAATTTTTAAAAACTTCCCTTATTGGCAACAGATTATTAGAAACCTGATCTGTGAGCAATCCTCCGTCCCTTTTAATTCCTAAGATCCGAACAAATTATTTCATCAAATAAAAAAATTTATTTCCTTTGAAGTATCACGGTGGATTTCCCCGTATATGTATACATGGAACAGACCAATATTCTAAGTGAAACTGCTTTAAAGTATTTTAATATCAGCTATCTTTTCCCTTATCAGCGGCTTGTTATTACCAATATTCTTGAAGCTGCAGAAGTGGAGGGTTTCAGACAGGAAGAGGAACGAAACCCGGTTACCGGTGAATTGGAGCAGTTCGACACGAAACCGCACCAGATTGTTATTCTTCCAACGGGGGCAGGAAAATCGCTCTGCTTTATGCTGCCCGTTCCTCTCCTTAATGGGCCGACCCTGGTAATTTTCCCTCTTCTCTCTCTTATTGCAGATCAGGCTCGTCGGTTGATTGAACGTGGGTTTAATCCTGCTATTCTAAGAGGGGGTCAATCTAAAAGTGAACGGGAAGAGATATGGAATAATATTACAAGCGGTAAAACCAATATTATTCTCTCCAACCCTGAGACAATTCTGCAAAATAATATTCTTATACGCCTGAAAAACCTTCATATTACACATCTTGTCATTGATGAGATGCACATTGTCTCGGAATGGGGGGATACATTCAGACCATCCTATCTTGAGGTAGGCAGAATCTATAAAGAAGCGGATATTCATGTAGTTACTGCTTTTACCGCCACGGCCTCACCTGCTATTCTTTCAAGGGTCAGAGAAATACTCTTCCCCGATTCTTCTCCTGCCGTTATTTCAGCAAACCCCGACCGGCCGAATATTCGTTATCGTATCATACGATCAATTTCTAAAACCCATGATCTTGTACAACTCATTTCCGGTAATAAAATTCCAGGATCAACAAATCCGGTAGAAAAAGTGCAACGACCTATTCTTATTTTCAGCAGAAGCCGGACAGGCGTTTACCTGACAGCCAGATATCTACGTCAGCAACTAAAAAGTGAGAATATTTTTTTCTATCACGCGGGGCTCTCCAAAGAAGAGAAAACAAAAGTGGAACATTGGTACTTTCACTCAAACGACGGAATATTATGCAGTACATGTGCCTACGGTTTAGGTGTTGATAAAGGAAATATCCGGACCGTCATCCATATAGAGCCACCTCCCTCGGTAGAAGCATACCTGCAGGAATCCGGCAGAGGAGGAAGAGATAAAAAAGACACTTCCGCTATACTCCTTGTCTCTGAAAGTGATTTTATATTTGGAAGGAATATTATAAATACCAATTTAAAAAATAGATATCTAAAATTTTTACTTGCTGTTACAAACAACTCCCAATGCAGAAGAAAATCTCTTCTCACATTACTTGGATCGAAACCAGATTCCTGCAGTGGTTGTGATGTCTGTGATGGTGAGGTACAGAAAACTGTTTCCGGTTATACTGAAATTACGGGTATTGTTAAGAAAAATAATCGAAAACTTTCATTACGTGAAACTCTTTTAACCCTTGCGGGGAAAAAATATCATGAGGCTTTTCAAAACGAATACTATAGTTCATCATTTTACAACACCCTGCAAGACTGGTCTATGGAAGAAATTAAAGAAGGAATCATGGAGCTGAAAATAAGGGGTATTCTAAAAATACCAAAACGAGGATTGTATAAACAGAAAGTAATTTTTAAAAAACCGGTACAAACAATCTATTAGAGATTATTTTTCTTCCTGGTGTTAATTTATTCTTATTTATGCTTATATACCAATACTTTGAATGTAAATTTCGGGGGCTCCATGAATCCGAGTAATAAACAACTGAATATCATAATAACTGCCGGAGCATTTCTTGCATTTGCTATTTTTGGGTTTATGGATAACCTTAAAGGCCCCCTGCTTCCTGTGCTATTAACTGAATTCAATCTATCTTATATTCAGGGAAGTAATATCCTTTTAATGCTTTACCTTGGATTTATGCTCTCCATTCTTGGTTCAGGATTTATCGCAGGAAAATATGGCAACAAAGATGTTCTTCTTATTGCAGGTATTATAATCTCTCTCTCCGCCGCCGGGATGAGTACATTACAGACACAATGGTTACTTTATCCTTTTTTCTTTTCCATCGGGATCGCACTGGGGAGTATTGAAGTCGGTGCCAATGGCATTATAACTGACATATATCATGAGAAAAGTGGTAAATATCTCAATCTGCTCTCCGTATTCCATGGCGCAGGGTCCATGGCGGCACCGGGAATTTTCGGAATTCTGTTGAGGCAAAATCTACCCTGGCAAACGGTGTACAGAGGTTCATTTTTTATTATTCTGCTATTTCCTCTCACTTTTATTATAGTTAAACTTAGTTCATCAAAGTCAGTTCATAAAGACATATCGGCTGTGCAAATCCAAAAATCCTCTATTATTGAATTCAATTTGTTCTTACTGGCTTTTCTTTTATTTTTTTATGTGGCAAGCGAAATTGGCCTTTCTTCATGGCTAGTTGACTATCTTTACAAAGAAAAAAAATTCACTATTGAATCAAGTTCCCTTATGCTGACGGTATTCTGGGCTTTCATGATGACCGGTCGTTTTATAGCAAGTTTAATAGTTGAAAGAACAGGATATGTGAAAATCCTTATTACAACTGCATTGCTGGCCCTTCTTTCTTTTAGTCTAGGGCTGCTACCGGTAAAATTTTTTACGTATTTTCTGCCTTTAACAGGGCTATTTTTTGCACTGATATTCCCTACTATTACAGCTTTAGCAGCAAGCATGTTCCCCGATAGTAAAGCTAGAATATTGAGTTTCCTCTTCTTCTTTGCCGGTCTGGGTGGAATGGTCGGCCCATGGATAGTAGGATTTACCGCTGATCACTCAGGCATTTCAGGAGGTTTTCCTCTGCTACTGATCTTCATTTCCGGTGTTGTCATTCTCCTGTTTGTTTTAAAATACAGATTACGACAGAAATTATAAATACTCAGAATCTTCTTTCCTGCCTTCCCGGGAGGATTATTAATTATGCTTCTTCCATTCTTCAAAAGCATTATTATCTTTTTGAAGCCAGAGGTTAAAATCTCCTTCAATTATTCCATCAAAAGAATTCCACGGTGAGTTCTGAGAGGAAACACCTTTTCCTGTCTGGGTGGATGTACCGGATAAACTTTTTTCAGATGTTTTTTTCAATTCGGTTCCTGATCCATTGCCAGAAGATTTTTTTGTTTCCCTAACACTGTTCACATCAGGTAAAATGCGTACCGCTCCCTTGTATCGTCTCCTCCAATAGCGGGTATCCAGGCTTGTCATAATAACACCCGTTTCAGGACCACCGGAAACAGCATGAACTATTGTATTATCACCAATGTAAAGGGCAACATGAGTAATAACACCAGGGGATGCCCCTGTTACAAAGAAAAGTAGATCTCCGGGCTGCAGCCGGGTACGTATTATTTTTTTCCCATATTGTGCCATATCCCGTGAAATCCTCGGCAAACGGGGAACATACTTTTTGTACAAATATGTAATAAACCCGCTGCAGTCAAAACCGGAAGGAGTAACCCCTCCGTAACGATAAGGAGTCCCTATAAGAGACCGGGCTGTTTTGATAATATTTATACTGACATCTCCGGCAAAGACAGGAACTACCATGACGGTAAATATACAGAGTGCAGAGTAAAAAATCTTTTTCATAATACGCTCCTCTTATTTCCTATCGGCAGAATCAGTTGCAAAAGATCCTGTTATTGTATAGAGATAGTTCTTATTAAAAATTATTTCCTTTTTACGATAGAAGAACCTCATCATTGGCAAACTCTTTTTTTCTGATTTTTGAAAATTTCTCAATAAGATCTTCCCTCGTTATTTTTTGTTTTTCTTCTCTATCAATATCAAGAATAATTTCCCCTCTATCCATCATAAAAAGACGGTTCCCATACGTAATAGCGTGACTCATATTATGCGTTATCATCATGGTGGTGAGATGATAAGTCTTTACATACCGGTGTGTTAAATCAAGAATCATCTGGGCATTCGAGGGGTCAAGGGCCGCCGTATGTTCATCAAGCAGTATGAGGTCCGGTTTGGAGAGAGCCATCATAAGAAGTGTTAATGCCTGCCGTTGTCCTCCCGAAAAAAGACCGACATTGTCTTTCAATCTGTTCTCAAGTCCCATATTCAGGTCGGAAAGTCTCTCCCTGAAAACAGCTCTTAACCTGTTATTCAGACTTTTTCTAAGGCCTTTACATCCCTTATAGTAGGCAATGGTCATGTTATCTTCCAGAGTCATAGTTTCAGCTGTTCCAAGAGTCGGATTTTGGAAAATTCGCCCTATATAGAAAGCACGTTTATACTCAGGATCTTTTGTAACATTTTTTTTGTTTATAAAAATCTTACCCTCAGAGGGAAACATATTTCCTGAAATAAGATTGAAGAGTGTTGTTTTACCCGCGCCGTTACTCCCGACAATAGTAATAAAATCCCCCGCTTTGACTGAAAGGCTGATACTGTTAATCGCACGGTTCTCATTGACTGTTCCCTCGTTAAACACTTTTGATAGAGAAGTAAGTTGTATCATCGGGCCCCCTCCTTACGTTTAATCTTTTTGAATCCGGAGAGTTTTTTCCTGTTTTTCGAAATAATAAGAGATATAATAATCAAAATCCCCGTAATGAGTTTGAGATCATTTGGAGTCATTTTAATGTAGTAACCGTAGTATCTTCCAAGATACATAATTCCTTTGAATACAATGGAACCGAGAATAACCCGAAAGGTAAGAAAGGCAATTTTATTGGACTGAAAAAGAAATTCACCTATCATGACTGAAGCCAGACCGGAAACTACTGTTCCTATGCCCATATTAACATCCGCGAAACCGAGATACTGGGCGGCAAATGCACCTGACAGAGAAACCAATCCATTAGCAATCCCCACACCTATGACCTTGAGGCCTTCCGGATTTACTCCCTGGGTAATAACCATCTGCTCATTACATCCCAGCGCGCCAAGAGTAAGCCCAAGATCCGTATGGAAAAACAGGTCCAGGAGCAGTTTTACAACAAGGACAACGATCAACATAAAAAGAAGAAGGGCAAGCCCCTCCGGTAAAAATCCGCTCGTCGCGTCTATAACGGAGGAAAGAATAGTTTTAGTTCTTAACAGAGGAATATTTGCCCTGCTGCCGAGTATTCGTATATTCACCGAATACAGCATTGTCATTGTAAGAATCCCTGCCAGGAGATTCGGAACTTTCAGTTTGTTATGAATAAGTGCGGTAACTGTCCCTGCGGCAAAACCGGCAGCAAAGACAAGGATGAGGCTTAAAAGAGGGTTTATCCCCTTTACAAGCATGACAGCCATTATTACCGCGCCAAGGGGAAAGGACCCGTCTACGGTTAAGTCCGGAAAATCCAGTATTCGGAAGGTGATAAAAACACCCAGAACCATGAGGCTGTAGATGAGCCCTTCTACAAATATTCCTTCAATCATTTATATTTACTCAATGACAGTTTTTGCACTTTTTAAAATATCTGCCGGAATGGTAATACCAAGTTTTGCCGCAACCTTTTTGTTAATTAAAAGATCAACATCGGAGGGATCTGTCATAAAAACTGTCGGCATATCTTCAGTCTTCTTACCATTAAGAATTGCCGAAACAATCTTTCCAGTTGCCCTTCCGACTTTATAATAATCAAATCCCCAGGCAGCAAGAACATCAAGGTTCCTGGCTGAAGTAGGATCTGCCGACATAATAGGTATACCGGCTTTTGTGGCTACATCACAGACAGATGGCAGCGCGGAAACCACCGTGTTATCAGTACTGATATAAATCGCGTCAACTTTACCGGCAATACTCTGGGCAGCCTGCTTTACCTCCGAAGAATTTGTAACAGTCGTTGCGACAAATTTCACACCAAGATCCGCGCATGCCTGTTTCGCTATCTTTGCAAGAGAAACGGCATTTGCCTCCCCGGAGGAATATATATGACCGAGTGTTTTGAGATCAATTAAACGCATAAGCAGTTTTATCTGGTCCTTTACCGGAGTCATATCGGAAACACCGGCTACGCCTTTTTCACCTTTATCTGTTGACGCTACTATGCCTGCTCCTACCGGATCTGTTACAGCAGAATATACAACCGGTATATCTTTCAGCGCATGGACCAGTGCCTGTGCCGTAGGCGTGGCTATACCAACCGCAACGGTTACGTGTTCGGACTTAAATTTATTGGCAATGGATGCTGCGGTACTTATTTCACCATTCGCATTCTGAAGATCATACTTTACATTTTTAAAGCCTTCTGCCGCTATTTCATCCTGAATACCTTGCTCAATAGCATCTAATGCGGGGTGAGTGACAATTTTAGAAATGCCAATAGTAATTTGTTTGGGCCCTTTCTGTTCCTTTACTCCGCCGGCAAACAGCCCCGTTGTAATAAAAAAACCGATTATAAAACCTGATAGTATTTTTTTCATTGTAAACTCCTTTATTATGTTTCTATCAATAGATACACACTAAAAGAATTTCCCTTTAGTGTCAAGTGGGGTCAGGTTTAAAACCTTCTTTCACCTGTTACAAAATATTCATCTACATAATAGAAAGCCTTTACACCTCTGTCATAATCCTGTACCAAATCTGATACAAGACCTTCCCTACGTGATAAATTTTTCAATTTCCCGAAGAAAATCACTATATTCTGTTACCAAAGGAATATCGGGATTATCAACTTTAATAGCTTTCGGAGCTCTAAAAAGAATCCCGCTGTCTGCCGTCTTTATCATCGTCAGATCATTGTACGAGTCTCCGGAGGCTATCGTCCTGTATCCTATGGAACGAAATGCTTCAATTGCTTTCCGTTTACCGTCCTTCTGCCTTAATGTGTAATCGACAATCATACCCCGCTTATCAGTGACGAGCGAATTACAGAATAAAGTCGGCCAGCCAAGTTTTTCCATAAGAGGAGCGGCAAACTCCTCAAAAGTATCAGACAGGATAACTACCTGCGTTTTAGACCGTATTTCATCAAGAAATTCTTTTGCACCTTCCAGCGGATCCATTTTTTCTATTACCCGCTGAATATCATAAAGTGTTAAAGAATGCTTTTTTAACAGTGCAAGACGCTGTTTCATCAGAACGTCATAATCAGAGATATCCCTCGTTGTAAGCTTTAATTCCTCAATACCGGTTTTAATCGCCACATTAATCCAAATTTCAGGGATAAGTACTCCTTCAAGATCCATACAAACAAGATTCATCGTTATTCCTTTCTATTGTATTTCTATCATAAGTTACACAAAAATCTACTATTTATACTTTTCTACCTATTTTTTAATCTTCAAATATCAAACAAGGACTCTAAATTCGGTAAGATAGTCGTAACGCTGCTTTCTTTTTCCATCATAGCTGATAAAGAATCCGGAACAGGTACTTTTCTACCTATTTCTGCTTCAACAACCGGATCAAATTTGGCAGGATGGGCAGTTGAGACAACAATTGATTCTTCATCCTGAAAAAAGTGTTCCCGGACCCACTCTCCTGCTGCTGTATGGGGGCAGATTATGTAGTGCCGGGTTTCGTATGTCCGCTGTATGGTTTCCCTCATCTGGTTATCAGATACACTGTAGGCTGAAATATTCTCTTTAAGGACATCAAAATCTTTAAAAAGGAAGATAAGTCGTTCCATATTACTGGGATTTCCAACATCCATTGCATTGGCAATTGTTGGAATACTCTTTCTCGGTGTATAGACCCCGGAATCAAGATAATCCGGTATTGTTTTGTTTGCGTTTACCGCAAGAACAATTTTTCCTAAAGGAGCTCCACATTCGCTCGCCCAGTATGCTCCGACAGAATTCCCGACATTTCCACTGGGTATAATAAAAGAAGGATAGGTTCTCCGGCGGGCATAATAATGGAAAGCCGCATATACATAGTAAACCATCTGAGGCAGAAGTCTTCCAAGACTGATACTGTTTGCCGAGGATAATTGCCACTGTTTTTTAAGACTTTCTCTCTGAAAAGCTTCCTTTACAAGTTTCTGGCAGTCATCAAAAGTACCTTTTACCGAATATGACTGTATATTGGCATCCCAGCAGGTCAGCTGTTTTTCTTGACGAAAAGAAACCAGGCCTTCAGGGAACAAAACTTTTACATTAATTCCTTTCTTTAAATAAAAAGCTGAAGCCACGGCACTGCCCGTGTCTCCGGAAGTTGCCACAAGGATAGTGAGCTCTTTTTGATTACCCTCCTGAAGGATCTCAAGAACATTGCTGAGAAAACGCGCCCCAAAATCCTTAAAAGCTGCCGTAGGTCCGTGGAAAAGCTCAAGTACCCCTTTGTTTTCTTCAAGCCAGTGAAGCGGTACATCAAAGGTGAATGATTTTGTACAAATCTCCGGAATTCTCTCAAACAAAGGATCCCCTTCAAAAAAAGGTTGTATAATACGGGAAGCAAATTCAGAATATGGAAGATTATTCAGATAAGTCAGAGAAATTTCAGGAAAACTTTCAGGAACATACAATCCACCATCAGGAGCCAGACCATCTAAAATAGCCTGTGAGGCAGTAACAGCAGGGCTTTTCCCACGAGTGCTTATAAATTTCATTTAAAATCTCCTCCATTCAAAGGAAACTGGAGAAATAGTACCGAAAAAAGAAGATGTTTCGGAAAATTACGGATCTTCCATACTCCCGTCTCCATTCCTCCCGGTTCCCTTCTTTTTATAGTTTTGCTCCCAGGTATGACGCAAGTCGAAGAAGGTCGGCGAATATTCCTCCTGCAGTAACTTCAGGTCCTGCCCCCGGGCCCCGGACAACGAGAGGCTGAACATTATACCGCTCTGTGGTAAAGGCAACAATGTTATCGCTGCCGGAAATACCGGCAAATGGATGATCCTGCGGGTAACTTTTTAACATTACCCTACATTGGCCGTCTTCTCCAATAATTCCGGTATATTTCAGGGCCTCGTTTCTCCCGGCAGCTTCTTTATGGAGTCTGTCCATTTCCCCGTCCATAACAGAGAGGTGCTTCATAAATTCTTCAACCGGTACATTTTCAAGCTCCGGGGGAACAAGACTTTTAACCGGTACCTCTTCGATTTCAACGGAATACCCTATTTCTCTGGCCAGAATAACTGTTTTTCGGACAATATCCATTCCTGAGAGATCGTCCCGGGGATCCGGTTCAGTAAATCCAAGTTCTTTTGCCTCCTGTACCAGTTCACTGAATGGCTGTGTTCCATCAAATCGCCAGAATAAATAGGCCAGGGTGCCAGAGAAGACCCCTTCAATCCGTTTAATTTTGTCACCGGTTAATATTAGATCCCGTAACGTTCCTATTATTGGCAAGCCCGCTCCAACAGTCGTTTCATACAAAAAATGAGTGCCTCTCTTCCGTGATTCTTTGAATAGTTCACGATATTCAGGCATGGGAGTGGTCCCCGCTTTTTTATTGGGAGTAATTATATGTATCCCCCGCTTAATCCACTGTATATAATTTCCCGGAATATCCGGGGAGGTTGTACAATCAATTATTACTTTGTGAGGAATATACTCCGCGTCAATGTAATTGATAAATTTATCAAGATTTGCCTCTTCACCGGAGGACTCAAGATTTTCCCTCCATTTCTCCATATTCAGGGAAGGATCCGACAGAATCATTTTCGTAGACTTCGTTATTCCCCGAACCCGGAGGTCAATACCAAAATTGTTATGCAGCTGTGCAGCTTCTCCCGCAATCTGATCAAGGAGTGTACTTCCAATGAGCCCGGGACCTATCACCCCGATGCTCAATGTTTGATTGGAAAGATAAAACCCTGAATGAACGGCTCTAAGGGCCCTGATAGAATCTCCCTGAGCAATTACAGCACTTATATTACGTTCTGATGATCCCTGTGCAATGGCACGCACATTTACCCCTGCCTGTCCTAAAGCTCCAAAAAATTTAGCAGAAATACCAGGAGTACCCGACATCCGGTCTCCCACAGCTCCAAGAATAGCACAATCAGGCTCAATATCAATTGTATTAATGGAATAATTTTCAAGCTCTTCGGAAAAAACTTTACGGGCTATATTTCCTGCCTCTTCCGCCTGGCTGGAAGGTATTGCACAGCAAATAGAATGCTCACTTGAAGCCTGACTGATAAGAATAAGCGATATTTTTTTCTCGTTAAGAGCTGTAAACAACCGGGAGGAAATACCAGGAACTCCCACCATCCCTGAACCCTCTACATTGAGAAGGGAAATATCATCCACAATTGAAAAACCTTTAACAGGATTTCCCTGCCCGTTTGAACCTTTTTCTTTAATAACGGATCCCGGGGCTTCAGGATGGTTAATATTCTTTATATGTATTGGAATGTTTTTGAGAATTGCCGGGGTTATGGACTCAGGATGCAGTATTTCAGCACCAAAATGAGCAAGTTCATTTGCTTCTTCATAGGAAAGCTCTGGTATAACAATCGCGCCGGGAACTTTACCAGTATCCGCGCTCATAATACCATCAAGCCTGGACCACAAAATTATCCTACCCGCATTTAAAAGATTCCCGTAGAGAGAAGCGGCAAATTCAGCACAGTGTTCACCTAAAGCTACCGTTTCTCCAAGGATATTACTTCCCCTGCTACCAGTCGCAATGAGTATTTGAAGACCTTTTTTTTCAGATAAGAATTTGTCCAATTTCTCCCTGGATCTCTTCCAATCAGGAGATTGTCCTGTTTTTTCAGAGGAAAAGGTAAGAATTTTCCGGGAATCCAGCCATGCTATGTTTTTATCCGTATATCCAAGACGGGCATACAGTAGTTCGGCAGTCCAGATACTTCCAAGACCGATAATATGCTCTTTTATAAAAGTCGAACAATGCTGAACAAGCCAAACGCTCCTTAATATATCCTCCATTTCTTTAAAATAGCGTCGGATTGAAGCTTGCAGTATCTTTCGCATAGCGGACGAAACATGGGTTATCAATTCATACTGCTTACCACTCATCTCTTCTAATTTAGCCCAAAGGACTTCATCCTGAGCGACTGCAAAAGAAATAAGAGCCTCAATATCTTTCTTAACTTCTTTACTTGGTGCAATAACAACAACCAGAAAGGCTGACTTTTCCGCTTCTATCACCTTTACTATGGAATTCAAACCTTCCTCTGAAGAGTAAAGAGAATCATCAAATTCAAAAATATCAGGTTTTACCACTGTTTACCACTCCTGCATAAAAAAAACCCGAACAGCACTCCAATGAGTTCGTTCAGGTTTTCTGTATTTGTATCCGATCAAAAGCGTTATGAGATTTTTACAACTTTACCGCTTCTTAAACACCGGGTACAAACCTTAATTGTTTTTGTTGTTCCATTAATTCTGGTTTTTACTTTTACGATATTGGGTTTAAAAACTCTTTTTGATTTAACACCGATATGCTGACCGGCACCACCCTGTTTTTTTGGCTGGCCTTTCCGCGGCACACTATTACCGGCAACAGTTCCTTTTCCACATATATCACATCTTCGGGCCATATTTCATTCCTCACTTGAGTTAATAATTGTCTTCCAACCGGGGTAGAACATATCAGATTATATGAATTGTGTAAAGAGGTTATTTTATAACACAGCGTAATTCTCCCGCGGTAATTCCCTTAATACGTGAAACATATGCGTCCACCTGTTCGGCACTTTTTATAAAGTGATCAGGATACGCGTGAAGGAAAACCTCCATTTCCCTCTTATCCCGAGGGACAGAGTGGATTAATTTCGGAATAATATAATTTTTGTAGTAAGATTCCACTTTTGCAAGCTTTTGCTGCATAAGATATGCCTGAAATTCATTTACCACCAGATACCGGTCTTTTATATTATATTTCTTCCAGTCCAGAAACTCCATCCAGAACTCTTTTTCAACCGGGGAAAGGGCATCCCATACCGATTGTACCTGTTTTCGGTATAGAGGTGAAGAAAAGAAAACAGCATGATACCCTTCATGAGTAATAAAGAGATATCTCAGACGATCTGACGACTCCCGGGAATAAGCCAAAAATCCTCCCCTCACGGGTAGATAGTGAGTATTTTGCTCTTTGATAATTCCATTTTTTAAAAGGATATCCCGTAGCATGTACTCTTCAGAATTAAGCTGAAAGCCTTCTTCGACAGCTTTATTAAAAAAGAGAGCAAGGTCTTCTGCCCGATAATCATGGGCATTCCATCCATGAAGAGGTGCCAGTTCCTTCTCTTTCATAAGCCTGCCCGCATAACCTTTTTTTTCGAGAAAAAAGGCCAGCCTTTTTAAAAACAGGGATTGTAATGAATAATCCTTGAAATCTATGATTAAAAAATCAGGAAATAAAGACCAGGAGAAAATTTCAAAATCATTTCTTCGCCACGAATCATAAGGATACTTCAGAATAACGCCCAAATCTGCCGGTATGGGCTTATAATCCAGTGATACCAAGCGGGAAAAAGGTTTGATTTCCAATGCAATAATCCGTAAAGAGGGGGGAGCATCAATAATTTTCAAATTTTCCGGAGAGAACCCCTCCTCACCGGAATAGAAGTATAGACGGGCTCCACCAGGTCTTATTATGAACCGGTGTCGGATACTTTTCTCTTCTCCGGAAAGCTCCAGAACAGCTTCCCTGGTTGCATTTCCCTGAAACGCATACGAAAGGGTAATTTGCGTCTGGTTGAACAGTGGAGAAATAGCTTTTACAAGAGGTCTAAAGGTAAAAGAAAAATTATTAATACGTTTTATTCCATCAGACAACGTTATTTTTTCCTTACCATTTAGAATCTCAGAATAGAACCCCGGAGTTGATTTTTCAAGGCCGCACTCCATCAGTCGAAAAATAGTTTTCTTTCCTGATCCATTCTGAATTTTAAATCCTTTAATTCCCATCCCTTTGAGAATAGGAATTTGATAATGGAACCGGGTATTTTTTCCAAAGGGTATTTTGAAAGAGGAAACAGTACCTGAGGTAAAACTAATCTGTAATTCCACTTCACCGGAAGAACGATATCCGATAAAAAAAGAAAAGCCCGAAGCAGAAACCTTTACAGGCTTCTCCAGTGTGTAAAACGGGGTGGATACTAAACCCTTTATGTTCAAAAACGTTCCAGTATTTTCTTCTGAAACATGACGATCCGCCAAAAGGTAGAGGTTTCCACTGTTCCCATTCCTGAAAACAATGCCTGATACTTTCGCCCGACAGGAAGAAAAAGAGAAAACAACAGAAAAAGCCAGTAGAAAGAATAAAATTTTTAGTGTAAATAGAGAAGACTTTTTGTGAGTAATTTTGCCACCTCCTGACGTTTTGAGCGGGAAAAGTTTACATCATTTCTCAGGAGACTGTCAAACCTTCCGGAAAAATTTTCAGGGAGTTTTTCTAAATCTAAAATATGGTAAGAAAGATGTCTTTTCGATGGTTCAAATCTCCTGTTGACCGCGTAGAGAAAACTACAGAGAGATTTGATATAGCCCGACATAGAAATAAGATAAAAAAGGTCGTCATTATTAAGAACCGCTGAGTGGATATCAATAACCTGATGCTCCATAGAGGAGAAAGCAGAATTTCTGATAGCTGTCCAGAATTCTTTATTAAGCTCTGCAAGTTTTGCACGAACACCATCTATCCAGGATGATTTCTGTAAAAGAACCTTACCATTGAGCAATCGGTAAAACATATATGTTCCGGAATCTCTGAATACCCACATATTACCCTCTTTATTCTGGATAATATGATCAACACGATCTTTATGTTTGTATTCAATGCGAACAGGAATATCTTCTTTAAAAAAACGGTCTTTCCGACTAAAATAAGAAGATTCAAAAGCACCGATCTTTCCAAAAATATGCTGCCGCTCCTCAACATCAGGAAGAGCCCCTCTATAATAAACATCTATGCTTATAAAAAAGTATGGATTAAGCAGATCTTCCTCCGCCGATTCCTGCAGGAGAATACAATCCACCGAAGGAATTGCTTCGATAACGTTAGCAATAGCAAATGATATTTCCTTAACTTTTTTTTCCATTGTACCCACCCTCAGGAATAATACCATGCTCTAAAGAATTATACAATGATAGTTTTATTTCACCAACAGATGGTATACTATGGGATAATGAACAAAATATACCTTTTAACGGCAAAAGCTCCACAAAATATCTCACTGCAGATCGAAAAATTCCGCAGTCTTATTTTTAAAAGAACAGGATGTGTTTCCGCCCGCGTGTTTGATGCAATTATTCCTCTTGCCTTTCTGGATAAACCGGTAGGTAAAACAGTTTTTTCCAGTCTGGTAAAAGAAGAAGTGTATTTTAAATCGGAAGGTCTGACAGAACATAAAAAAACATGGTACCTGCAGGTTTTCCCGGAAATTTTCTTTAATAAATTACGAATGTCTAAGGAAACAGAGAATTCCTCACCTCTTTTCCAACCGGTAACAGGATTCTTCCTGGCTGTTAACGAAAAAAATATAAATTTAAAACAAATCTTACAATTATGGGATGAAAGCAACCATGGAATAAACAAAAAATGGCATAATATCTCTCTTTCTCTGCTTGCTATCGACTATGAAGAAACAGACTTCTGGTGGAAAGCAGTAACATGGACAGTCCTCTGGAATTTAAAAATAAAAAAAACGTTACACCCCACTAACATTAAATAATACGGTTTTATTTCTCCCGGACTCCTTAGCGATGTAGAGGGCTTTATCAGCTGCTTCATTGAGCTGTTCAGGATCCTGAATATCAGGAAAAATTGCGATACCGCAGGAAAAGGTAACATAGAATTCCTCTTTATCTGATTTATGTTTTATTCTGGAAAAATTTTCACGCACTTCATCAAGCACTACTTTGGCATATTCACCATCGGTATTAAGAAGGATAACCCCAAATTCTTCTCCTCCATACCTTCCAATTATATCTGTTCGCCGTAATCTATCTTTCAGGAGTCGGGACAGACTTTTTAAAACTTTATCTCCGACCGGATGACCATATGTATCATTTACATTCTTAAAATGGTCCACATCTATCATGGCAAAACACAGGGCATTTTTTACTCTCTCCGCCCGTAGAACCTCCAATGTAATATTTTCTTTTAAATTGGAGTGATTCAACAATCCCGTAAGAGAATCCCTCTCCATCAGGAATCTCAGGTTTCTATTCCTTTCCGCTTTTGTCGTAACTATTGCCAGTAAATATTCAGGTTTAATTGGTTTTACAAAGAAGCCATCAGCTCCAAACTTAAAAGCATCCCGTTGTATGTCCAGATTTGTCTCTACCGAAAGGAACATGATAGGGATATTAATAAACGCTTCCTGCTGCCGGATAATAGCAGCCAGCTCAAGTCCTGTACACGTAGGCATATACATATCCATAAGTATAATTTCCGGTTTTGCCTCTATAAGGATTTGAAGGACCTTCTCCGGATCAGTCGCGACAGAAGTAATCATCCCCGCCTGCTGGAGAATAAAGGCATAGTAGGCTATTTGCTCCGGATCATCATCTATCAGTAGAATATGGTAAGGTGGTTCACTTGAGTTGGAGATAAATTTATCTATTTTATTGACAAGAAATTCAATATCAAAGGGGAGAGCAAAAAAGGCATCCGCGCCGGTACGAACTGCTGACATACGGAGGGAAAAATCACTGCAGTCGCTTATATATAGCAAATAAAAAAAATCTTTATACTTATCTTTTAATCTTTTTATGGAAATAGAAAAACTTACTTCTTTATTCAGCGTGCTGACGTGAATAAGTAAAAGCCTTTTCAGCCCTTTTGCCAGTGCAACTTCAAGATCATCAATCTCGGTTACCGGTTCTATTGAATACCCGAAATAGCTTAATTGTTCTGTAATTTCTGCCAGCGGAGCATCCGGTATTTTTAATATATATATAACCTTGTTTTCTCCCCTTTCCTCAAAAACAAACGCCTTTTCTGTTTTTACTTCTTTTTCTACCTCCTCCAGTTCACCTAATTCCTCGAGTATGCTATCAGGAATACAAATTTTTCTTAGAGGCGGGAGAAGCTTTTCAAACTTTTCCCAGTCAGTTTCACCGGGAAGTTTATTGCTCCGTAAAAAATAATCGAGATACCTCGCCAGTATTTTTGACTGTGTTGATAATTCCTTAAAGCCGAACGTTGCTCCTGAGCCGGCAAGTTTATGTAAAAGAAGACGAAGACCATTAAGATCCGCAGAAGATGTTGCTGTTTGAGCAATCCGAAAAGCCTCCATTATTTTATTATACCGATCAGGCAGTTGATTTTTATAATCTTCTGTCATTGCAGATAGTTTACTTTTTATATTACCGGATAACGCCATTCAGTTTACCACCCCTCTCTTATCCATTATAATATACCGTAATAGCGGTAATTGTCAAATATTCTAAAATACAGTTGCAGTCCTGAAGATTTTGCGGTAGAGTTTTCCTATGAACACATCCACGAACCTTTCCCCAAGTATGGAGGACTACCTGGAATCGATCTATCTTATTGAAAAAAATACCAGTGATAGTGTCAGGGTCAAAGATATCGCAATACTTTTGAAAGTTAAAATGCCATCTGTTATTGGAGCATTAAAAAATCTTGAAGAAAAAGGTTATATCCGGTATGGAAAAACCTCTCCTCCGATTCTTACCGGTAAAGGTTCAGCCGTTGCCGAATCTGTTCATAAACGTCATAGGATACTTGCTGAATTTTTTGAAACAGTACTCATACTTCCTGCGTCTGAAGCAGAGGACATAGCCTGCAGAATAGAGCATATACTCAGCCCCGATACAGCTGTGAGATTTGAGAACCTGACACATTTCATCAATAGTGTAATAAGAGAAACCGGGTTTGATTCAAAAGAATGGGAGTCAGTTGTTCAGGGCAAAAAGACAAAGTGATGTAATAATACAGGAATCACAGGCGGGGTTCCTTGCAAAACAGCACCTTCGTCCATGAACATTTATCATCATTGAGAAATCAGTCTGTATATCCGGAGAAGAGATACTGACAATATCTTTTTCTATTTTTTCCGGTTTTTTATAATCTGTTAACCCTAATCGTCTGACAACCCGGGAAAAATGTGTATCGACAATAACAGCCGGTTTACCATAACAGTGAGCCCGCACAACATTGGCACTTTTTCTTCCAACACCGGGTATTCTCAATAGCTTTTCCATTTCAACGGGAACTATCCCGCTAAATTCAGTAACTACAAAGCGTGCCGCACCACTAATATTTCGAGCTTTTGTCCTGTAAAAACCGGTGGAATGGATAATGGATTCGACCTCTTTCTTATCAGCATTCATAAGTTTTTCGGGTGTAGGATAATACCTGAAAAGACCGGGAGTTACCTTATTCACCTGGGCGTCTGTAGTCTGTGCCGAAAGAATTACCGCAATAAGGAGTTCAAAAGGTGTCCTGTATTCCAGAAAAGTTGCCGCCCGTGGATACTCCTTCTTTACTAACCGGTATATACGTATCAGTTGTTCATTTTTATCCATGTAATAATCTATCAAAAATCACTGTAACATTCCACCAGGAAGCAGATTTTCCGTACTTTCCAGGATTTATTCAAAGAGCAGGCAATTCAGCCACCCCTTGACCTTAGCAGATGATATAGTTATATTACGGTTTATCGGCGGGATGTGGCCCAGTGGCTAGGGCACCTGGTTTGGGACCAGGGGATCGGAGGTTCGAATCCTCTCATCCCGAAAAATTTGCAGTTTCGTACAGTCAAAGTGACTGAATTAAAACTGTAAGAAGGGATTGACTGCAGGATTCGAATCAAGCGAGTGCCGAGCGAATAGCGAGGATAAGCGGTCAGGATGTCCGCGGCAATGAGCGAAGCGCATGAAGTGAACCGGCAGGACGCCGGTGAACGGAAGGCGAATCCTCTCATCCCGAATTTCTTTTATGCGTCCATAGCTCAGCTGGATAGAGCAACGGCCTTCTAAGCCGTAGGTCATGGGTTCGAATCCCGTTGGACGTAATACTATGTCTTTACACAGCAAGGGTTTACACTTTAAAGCCAACTACCTTTCTGGTAGTGCAGGGTGCTGTGTAGCCAGAATAACGAAGTCATTATGCGCTACAAGGGATCCTACTCTTACTACAAACGTAAAACCAAATCTGGCAAAAGTGTATTCTATTGAAACAAGTCCACTCTATAATCTCTTAGATCGTTTTCTTCTTTCATGACTATCATTCAGTATTCCATATTTTCTATTTCTTTAAGAATAGCAATATGCTGATCAGATGGGAGCGGTGAACTTGTAAAAAAGATTACATCGTCAGGTGGTGTATTGATTCTTCTTTCTATAATAAAACTTTTATCTGCCAAAGTAACATTATGTTTTCTAAATCTCTCTGGAATATTGAAGAACGAAATCCTTAATCGCAGTGTTTGAAATGAAATGGAGAAGTTAGCATTTTGGGGATCAATTCTGGTGCTGACTGAATCAGAAATAGAGCTTATCGGGCTTTGATTAAACAAATCATTCACTGTATCTTTAAATTTTACTATTGATGCAGTCTCGTACGTTTTTATTACGGGAAGTAAATCAGAATATTCCCTTGATGATAAACTTTTTAATAATTCTAAGAATTCACTTAAAAAATTCTCTACTATATCAGTTTCAGTTTGCATATTTATTACCAATTTGCGAGATTCGAATAACACCTTATCAATAAAATATACAATTCCGTCCTTATGATATTCACCATTTTCAAAATGAACAATATTATCAAGTTTCGGAATAAATGGATTATCCGCCATCCGTAAAACCAAATTATATTTATCTTTTAGAGTAGTCTTAAGTGAATTTCCGGCTATAATATGCCAATCCAAACTATCCATTTTAAAAATAGTAATAACTGTTGAATTGATATCAATAATATCCATTTATTATGCACCTACTAATTCTTCACCAAGAGGTTCCAGCCTAACAATATTAAAATCTCGACTTGATCCCTGGTATTGTTCCACAAATCTATTGCTTACAAAATCTTCATTTCCTTGGGGGAAATATCTATCTAACGAAAAGAACTCTTTTATTTGACGTAATTCCGCTACTTCCGCACGAAGATCTGCAAGTTCCAAATTAAACTTATTTAGGAGTTCCTTTATTGGATCTCGATAAAGGTTAGACTCAATCAAAGAAACAAGATATTGATTAGCTGATAAATGTCTATTGGCAGCCTCTTCTACAATTATTCTATGAGTATCAGGATTTATTCTTAACAGAATTCTACCTTTATAATCTCTTTCACTCATAGGTATGGGAATATCACGTCCTTCTTCAGTTAAAATATCAATAGCTTCTCTTACAACGTTTTGGATTTCTTCTAAAGCTTCCGCACTATTCTCTCCAAAAGCTGAGAGTGATGGGAATTCGTAGCAAGTACCTACATACTCACCATCTTCTTCTGAATAGAAAACCGAATACTTATACTGATACAAATTTTTTTTCACTTTACTCTCCTTGCTCCAACAACCTGTAAAGAGCTTTTATTACCTGGCGTACTTGATAAGGTTTTGCATCTTTCTTATTTTTATTATCTGGCTGAATATTAACAAGGGGATCTCCTTTCCACGGGGTTTTATAATACATGTGGTCACCTTTACCCTTAGGTTTCCCAAATTCAGTAAACCTCTTATCACAAATATGTTTTAAATCTCCAAATTTACAATTCTTTTTCCTTGCTTCTAAATAATCAATATCATCGTTAATCAACTTTCTTTCCATACAGGAATTATAACCAAAACACAATTAAAAACAAGGATTTTTCACACAACTATCGATATCATATACAATATCATCGAATAAATCAAGCAAAAACTCTACAAGCACCTAAGAAATCAATCCTCTAAAATATTTTTTTATAGCACTGTAGCCACTTGTGTAGCCAGAATACTGGAAATATTGGTAGGCTCACAGAGTACTCTATGATATTATTTCTTTGCTATACAACAAAATAAGGGTACTAAATAGAACTGCATAGCACCCCAAGGCCGGCCTTCTAAGCCGTAGGTCATGGGTTCGAATCCCGTTGGACGTAATAGTTTCATAAAAATCTTAGCAATTATTTTCCATATTTTTCTTGACATAAATATACAATAGTGTTATCTTTCTAGTGTTCTATATTAGTAGTACACTAGGAGACAAAATGATAAAACTGTCACATCTTGATTTTGCCTATAAAAAAAGAAAATTATTCAGCAATCTTTCGCTGCACCTGGAAGCCGGAAACATTTACGGGCTTTTGGGCAAAAATGGTGCGGGAAAAACAACGCTTTTAAAAATTATATCCGGATTACTTTTCCCTGAAAGCGGAGAGATACATGTTGCCGGATTCATCCCCCGGTTGAGAGAACCTGATTTTTTGCAGGAAATATTTTTCCTTCCCGAGGAATATACCCTCCCCGGATTAAAAATGATCGACTACAAAAAGCTCTATGCTCCTTTTTACCCGGCTTTCTCTGGAGACAGGTTTCTGGAGCTTATCGAAGAATTCAAACTGCCAGTGGATCAGAAACTTAATTCTTTTTCGTATGGTCAAAAAAAGAAATTTTTACTGAGCTTTGGAATTGCCTGTAACAGCCGGATATTTCTTCTGGATGAACCGACAAACGGGCTGGACATTCCATCAAAAACACAGTTTCGAAAAATTATTGCCTCTGCCGGGTCAGAAAATAGAATTATTATTATTTCAACCCACCAGGTACGGGATGTGGAAAATCTTATTGATCCTCTTGTCATTATAGATAATGGAAAAGTCATTTTTAACTATTCCCTTGAGCAGGTTACCCAAAAAATTTCAGTCAAAACCATGGCAGAAAAACCGACTGATAATACATTTCTCTACACCGAAGAGGAACTAAACGGCTTCCGTGTTGTTATGGCAAATAAGGAAGGAGATGAAAGATCAATTGATCTTGAAACTATTTTTAATACAGTAATTTCCAACCCTGTAGGAATACAAAAACTATTCGCCGGAGAAGATAACCATGAAAATTAATAATAGTATCTCTCTGGACAGACTGGGTTATTTACTTAAGAAAGACATAGCAGGAATTGTCACAAAAACACTTATTGTAACTGGAGCAGTTGCGGCATTCATTCTCTTTATTTCTGCTCTTAATGCGTATAACAGACCGGATTCAGGACAATTCTATTTCAGATTTTTTAAAGATATTCTCTTTTTTGGAGGATTTATTATTACAGCCGGCTCATTTACCGATATGCATAAAAAAGAAACGGCCCAAAACTTTTTACTACTTCCAGCCTCAACCTTCGAAAAGTTTCTAAGCCGCCTTATTCTCACTTCAGCAGGATACGCAGTCATCACTATTGCCGGAATGATGTTGCTTTCATATATATCGGAAGGAATAAATATACTTATTTTTAGCAGACACAATGGCTTATTTAATCCTTTGAATAAAAACGTATGGCTGCTGGTAGCGCACTACATGGTTACACAAAGTATTTTCTTTTTGGGATCAGTTTATTTCAGGAAGTACAACTTTATAAAAACTATCAATGTTATTTTCCTATTTGTTATTTTGGTTTCTATTGTACTGTTTCTGTTTTTACGAATAGTATTTTTTGACTTCTTTTCCAATTTCTTTAAACTGGATCCATCCGCCTATTCTTTCCGTTGGGGGATTTCAAATGTTTACCCGGAGAACCTCTCCTCTCTCGTTACTTTTATTAAAATTAGCTACTGGATTATCCCTGCCCCACTTTTTTGGATAATATCCTATTTCAGAGTAAAAGAAGCAGAGATAAAAAATGCAGTTTAAAGAAAATCAGGCTATCTACCTGCAGATAGCCGATTTGATAACTGAGAACATCCTCACAGGAAGGTGGAAAGAAGAGGAAAGAATACCTTCTGTCAGAGAAATGGCTGTATTTGTCGAAGTAAATCCGAATACAACAGCACGGACGTACAGCTATCTCCAGAGCGAAGGAATTATTAAAAATAAAAGAGGAGTGGGATACTTTGTCACACAAGGCGGGATGGGGCTTGCCAAAGAATCAAGAAGAGAAAATTTCATTAATAATGAGCTTCCTGTCCTCTTTAAATCACTGGATCTTCTTGGTATTGATTGTAAAATGATTGAAACACTCTATAAAAAACACGGTAAACAGGAGATAGCATGAAAACAAGTAATAAAATACTCTCTATTGCGGGAATTACCTTTATCCTTCTACTTTTTGTACTGGTTCTGGGTTTAAGAATCTATCTCAATAAATCCGGGGAAACTCCACAGCAAATAAACACGAACAGCCAGAGTACAGAGAGGTATCACCAGGATCCGAAAATGTCCCCGGATCTGAATGCAGGAAGAGATATAACAATTGTGAATTCAACGCTGCTTTGAGAGGGATAATGATAGGGCACTTAAAAGCCCCTCCTGTTCAATATGGAGGGGCCGCTTTATAATGACGAAAATTATACACTTTACGGTAGTGCTATTTCCAGTAATACAGTGAACTTTTCCCAAGTTCCTGTTCAATTTCCAGAAGCCTGTTGTACTTAGCGATCCGCTCACTTCAGCTTGCCGATCCTGCCCAAGCCGTTTATTCCTAATTTCATCTTTTTCTCTCCT
>CAYSXD010000002.1:0-33294 GCA_964434925.1 uncultured Spirochaetaceae bacterium | reverse complement strand
ACTTAACCAATTGCCGTTACTTTTTCTCAAGTTTAATGGTAAATGTATTTTCCCAGACTTCCTCATTTTTTAAAGAAATATTACTGTGAAATAAAAAACATTGGAACTGATATTTATTTTCAATGCCCTCTTCTCCTTTTGTATGTGAATAGACGGGAAATTGCCATAAATTCATTTTTTCCAGGGATTGTATGGTAATAAAAACCTTATTTTCTTTATCCAGTATCCCTGTTTCCCGAATGTCGTTATTACTAACCGGCAATTTTATACTTTCAGGATACTTGAAGGATAAATTTATTTCTGTAGAAAAAACCGATTGAAATACGTTTTTACTTTTATTTTCGATACGGTAATTTACTTCTATTAAATTTTTTCTGAATTTGTATCGTTTTTTTAATAAAATAGTTTTACCTAAAACCCTGCCTTCCCGTTCAAACACAAGCTCCTTATGTTCTTTGTCTATTTCCATTACGTTAAAAGGCTTTGAAATAAAATCGCCAAGCTCAGTGTAGTTATTCCGCTCAAAATCCAATTCCGTAACATTTTCCGCGAAAAAATGATCAACAAAAGCATCTCTTGGATAACTGTCAGTATATACTTTTTCTATATCGTCCAGATGATAATATTCCGGTAACCTTTGAATGGTATTTAAATAATTCCATGGTGAAATAATATAATCCAATTCAAAAAGACGAGCTCCTTTTCGATGTACATAACCGTTAATGAACTGACCGTGATAGATATACTCTACTTCACCATCCATATCGAAATCAACAGCATGCAGATGTGTGGAGAAAATACCTTTTTCCCGAATGTTTTTTTCAGCACGTATAAGGCACTGGTAGGCATGTTGCCTTAGATGAGCATCATAGAAGCCCTGATGTATCCCATGCCAGAAAGGAAAGTGTGACTGGCTTTTGAAAATTTCTTCAGAGGCACTTCTTTTCCTTGATTTATCTTTTCGTATCTGGGATACATTATCATGGGTATACAGCATACGCGAATAGAGAAGATTACTTTCTTCATATTTTGAAAGAAATTGCCGGAAATAGCCTGCCGGATAACAAAACTGATCATTTTTTTGATTGAATTTTTTATTTTTATTCCACTTCTTCTGTTTTTGTGTGCTCATTGCTAAATATTCAACATTACAGCCGGAAGATGCTGGAAAATATAATTTCTTTAATGTTGATAGAGATCGTACATAATCACCAGACCGCTCAAAACTGAAAGCAGCATTTGATGAAGTGGTGAGAATTGAAAATAAATCTTTAAACCATTCGATATCTTTTGGGGAGAGGATTTTTTCACCTTCAAATATCAGTGAATACACTCCTTCTTCCGGTATTTTAATAGTGGAAAGTAATTCAAGAAAACCGGCGGCTTTCATCCCCATCCCTGTATCTGTCAGAGAAGTATGTATTGGGATGACAGTGAGTATTTTGCCCTGATCTTCCGTATAACACGGTTTATATAACTCAGGCCCCTCAATTCCGGCGCGTTTAAACTGGTTCTCATCCAGAAAAATATAATTCATTCCGCTGCTTTTAATACTTGAACATATATGTTGTTCCCATACCTGTTCGGTAAGCCAGAAACCTCTTGGCCTACGGCCAAATTTCCTTCTAATATAGGTTGTGAGAAGCTCTATTTGAGTAAGACGATCTTTCCCGGGGATAAGAGAAAAAATTGGATCATAAAACCCCCCCCCTATAAGCTCAACCTGCCGGCGCTTAATCATTTCATTAATAATACTAAAGATTTCCGGATGATATTCATCAAGCCATTCAAGAAGTATACCTGAATAGTGAAGAGAAGCCTTGATCCTGGGAAACTCATACAAAATTTTTAACAGAGGTTTGTATGAGTTTTGATACTTTTTTTCCAACTGATCATTGTTACAGTCCGGTGAAACACTGTTATAGGTACCAATGATTAGTTTATGTTTTGTCATTAACTTCTACAGTTTCCTTTAATTGTTGTACTTCAGGAGCAGCTGTTGCAGTTGAAATAATACTTTTAGTTGGACAACTGATTACTGCTGCAGTTCTGTCTCCTTTTTTTGAAAAATCAATACGTGCAAGGAAATTTTCAACAATAAAACCACCCTCACCCGATTTCTTTTCACATATTTTACACCCTATACAACCTACTGAACAGTACTTTCTTACCAACGCGCCTTTATCCTGAGAATTACACGCTACAATATAATCCGCATCATAGGGAACCCACTTCATTACATGTGTCGGACAAACATCGATACACTTGCCACAACTTATACACATATCCTTTTCAACCCAAATTCTGTTCAGATCATCTCTTCCTATCGCATCCACAGGGCATACAGCGATACAGCTTCCACCCTGAAGACACCCGAATTTACATTCCTTATCCCCCGAATAGAGAATCATCATGGCATTACAATCAGCTATTCCTTTGTAATTGAAAGCGGACTTTGAGGTATCCCGCGTACCACGGCAGTGAACCTGTGCAACAAGCTTCTCTGTCGGGACTTCCACTGTCTGTCCCATAATTTCAGCAATCTTTTTTGCTACTTCAGCTCCACCGGGGCTGCAGAGTGTTAATAAAGCTTCTTCTTTTACTATACCTGACGCATATCCGGAACATCCCGGGAAACCGCAGGCACCACAATTAATCCCCGGTAATACAGCTTCTACAAATTCCACTCTTTCATCTTTTTTAACAGCCAGTAGTTTGGCCGCAAAAGCAAGCCCCACCCCAAGCAGTCCTCCGAGAATAGTAACAGACAGAAAAGCATACAAAATTTTCAATATCATCCCTCTGACCCCTCTATTAACCGATTAAATTCATAAGTAATACTTTATCAAAAGCCATAAATGCGAGAGCCATCAGTCCCCCTGTTATAAAAGCAACAGGAATACCCCGAAACGGCTTGGGAATCCATTCAATGTCAAGCTTTGTTCTTATAGCTGACATAAGTAAAATTGCCAGTAAAAATCCCAGACCTGCTGCAAACCCGGCTACAAAACTTTGAAGGGCGTTATATTTATACTGTACATTAATTAAGGCAATACCAAGAACGGCGCAGTTTGTTGTAATTAACGGAAGAAAAATTCCCAGAGCTTTGTATAATGCAGGTGATATTTTTTGAATAACCATCTCAACAAACTGTACCAATCCGGCAATAACAAGAATAAAAGTAATAGTCTGAAGAAAGGTAATATTGAGCGGTACAAGAATCAACGTATAGATAATCCAGGTAGCCAGTGAAGCAAGAGCCATGACAAATGTCACTGCAAACCCCATGCCCACTGCCGATTCAATATTCTTGGAAACTCCTATAAAAGGGCAGAGACCTAGAAACTGATTAAGAATAAAGTTATTAATAAAGACAAAAGTTATAATTATGCCAATATACGTCATGAGCGTGCCCCTTTGTAATCAGAGTACCATGTAAAAAAAGCCTTTAAAAAACCTATTACAAGTAATGCTCCGGCAGCCAGACCAAAAACACGGATGGGTGCATCGGCAAGAACAGGAATTCTAATTACCCCGGAAAAATTACCAATAGCAAACAGGGTAATTGTCCCGGCACCAAGTACTTCCCGTATTAAAGAAATAAGGAGTAATGCCAGCGCAAATCCAATTCCCATACCAAGAGCATCAAGAATTGAATTTTGGACGGTATTTTTATTGGCAAAAGCTTCTGCGCGTCCAAGGATGATACAGTTTACAACAATTAGGGGAACGTACACTCCAAGACTTTTATAAAGATCAGGAGCAAAAGCTTCCATTACCATCTGCACCACTGTAACAAAGGATGCAATAATAACTATGTATGACGGAATGCGGATTTTATCCGGTATAAAGTCTTTAAGTAACGATACAAATATATTTGAACCCAGAAGAACAAAAAGTACTCCCGCGCTCATACCAATTGCGTTTATTACCCTTGTCGAGACTCCAAGCACCGGGCAGAGTCCGAGGACAATAATAAAAATGGGATTCTCTTTAAAGATTCCTTTTGTAAATTCTTTTAACACTATTCGCCCCCAAGTTTTTTTATATATTCAGAGCCGGCAGCAAGCGCTTTCCCTATACCCATAAAAGTAATACTTGCTCCGGTTACCGCGTCCGCGTCTTTGGGGCTCAACTGGGTTTTTCTTACCGGTACCGGTTTATCCTGACCGGTTCCGATATATTTCGTCATGTACGATTGTTTTTCAGCCTCCTGCCCAAGACCGGGAGTTTCCATATCTTCCAGCAATATAACTGAAAGTATTTTACCCTTTGATGATATTCCGGATATAAGTTTCAGGTCTCCCGAATACCCCATTCCGGTCAGTTTACATATATACCCCATAATTTTATTATCAGAATTTGAAAGAGGATAATATCCGGTAACAATGGGAGTATCTTTTACCGCAACATAATCTCCGACCTTCATTCCTTCAGAGACTTTTTCCAGTGCTGCTGCCAGCTTTTCTTTTTTCATCTGAATAATCTTCGGCTCAGTCATTGCGTTTGCTATACCCAGTGCTATTGCAGCAACAGCACAAATAACAGCAAGTTTACCGCCTATTTTTACAATATCCGTCATTTATCTGTTCTCCCCCTCGCGTATAACACCGAATCGTTTGAATTTTGAAAACTTGTCAATAAGAGGAACGGAAATATTCATAAGAAGAATTGAAAGCGCAACTCCCTCCGGATAAGAACCGTAAAAACGAATAAGAAAGGTTAAAAAACCTGCTCCCACACCGAAAATACTCATTCCCTTTCTTGTTAAAGGAGAAGTAACCATATCCGTAGCCATATAAAAAACACCAAGTATAAGACCTCCTGAAAAAAGGTGAAAAAGAACATCACCGGAAAATAATGGAAGTCCATATCTTTTTCCGCCAAAAATCCATACAAGTAAGCCAAACGTCGCAAGATATGATACCGGTATTTCCCATGTTATAATTTTCTTCTTAAAAAGATATATCGTACCGACCAGAAGAAGAAAAGCCGAAATTTCACCGATACTCCCGGGTATAAAACCTATAAACCGATCAAAATACCCGTTGGAAAGATGCGTTCCAAAAAAATTATTTATCCAGTGTATAACACTGCTGTCAATTGCCGTATGAGGATATCCGCTCTGAACAAGAAACTGTGCCGGACCATTTGCTGATCCGGTATAATCTATTAAACCGGTCTTCAAAATGCCTAAAGGCGTAGCACTTGAAATGGTATCAGGGGAAACAAGAATTTTAGGCATTGTCCATTTTGTCATCTGGCTGGTCCATGAAAAGAAAACAAACATTCTTCCCGCGAGCGCAGGATTCATAAAATTCCCACCCAATCCGCCGAATATCCACTTTACTACCATGATAGCAAAAACAGAGGCAGTAACCGGAATATAGAAGGGAACTGCCGGAGGCAAATTATAACCAATTAGCAGCCCGGTTAAAAAAGCACTTCCGTCAAGAAGGGTATTCTTTTTAAAAACGTAATCCATCAGAGCTTCTGAAAGTACTGCAGCAATAACTGATACAGCAAGAACAAACAGAGCTTTTGATCCGAAACTCCATACTCCCCATGCCCCTGCAGGAAGAAGACAGAGAGTCACTGACCACATAATTGATGCGGTATTATCCGAATGGTGAATTTGGGGAGAACTTTCCACCAGAAGATTTAATTTTTCACTCATGATTTAACCTTCTTCTTTCGTAACATACGTTTCCCCAGGCGAAATCCCTGGGTTAGAGGTATCTGTGCCGGACAGACAAAACCACAACTTCCGCATTCTTTACAGTCCATAAGCCCCAAAACGGAAGCATCACCATATTCTCCATGATCAATAAGCTTAAACATTGTTGTTGGATTCAGTCCCATAGGGCAGGCTTGTATACAACGGCCACAGGAAATACAGGAAGTTCGTGCAGCACCATGTACCTCTTTTGAAGTAAGGGCCAGAATACCTGACGTACCTTTAGTTACCGGGGTATCAAGATCGTAAATAGCAAATCCCATCATTGGCCCCCCGACAACAACTTTCTCGGGGACCTCCTTAAACCCGCCGCATTCTTCAATCAGGCTGCTTATCGGCGTACCAATTCGAACTTTTAAATTTTGAGGATTTGCTATTGCTCCACCGGTAACGGTAAGAACACGTTCAATCAGAGGTTTTTCAAAAACAACAGCTTCATAGATAGCGTGTACCGTACCGACATTGGAAACTACACAACCGATGTCCAGCGGAAGAGCCCCAGAAGGGACTTCCCTACCAGTAATAGCCTTAAGAAGCTGTTTCTCATCCCCCTGGGGGTATTTGACCATTAACGGAACAACATCCAGAGAAATCCCGGCTTTCTCCGCGGCAATCCGCATTGATTTTATGGCATCGGGTTTATTAATCTCGATGCCAACGGCAATTTTTTCGGGATTTACTATCCTGGAAACAATTTTTATTCCCTCAATTATTTTATCCGCTCGTTCAAGCATTAACCGATGATCTGCCGTAAGGTAGGGTTCACATTCAACACCGTTAACAACAAAATATTCAGCCTTTTTACCCTTTGGAATAGATAATTTAACGTTAGCCGGAAAGGTAGCACCTCCCAGGCCGACAACACCCTTATCAGCTATTATCCTGGCCAATTCTTCACTTGACAGAGCAGACCAGTCTCTCGACTTCTGTTCCTTTCCCAAACGTTCAAATTCTCCAGCCAACTCAATACTCACCGCTTTTGATACCATACCGTTTGGAAGATAAATATCTTTGATCTCTTTTACCGTACCAGGTACGGGAGAATGAATGTTTCCCGAAATAAAACCTGTTGATTTACCAATAAGCATACCTTCCGTCACGGTATCCCCAACCTTTACCATACATTCGGCAGGAGATCCAAGATGCTGGGAAAACGGAACTATAGAAACAGCCGGAATTACGGCATTTTTAATCTCTTTTCCATTGGTAAGATATTTTTTCCCGGGAGGATGAATTCCACCCTTACTAAAAGTTTTTAATCCTTTCATACCACTTGACGCCTTCTCCTTACAAATAAATGCTTTATTCCACCTTTCGGTAAAGATAAGTCGCTCCCTACCCAGAACAAAAAAGGAATCAGGAGAAACAAATAAAACAGAAAATATTTTTTTAGATTTCTCTCATTTTGAGCTAGACTATTAATATGAACATAGTCAACTGCGACCGGGAATCTCTGCTTCAACAAAAGAGCCGGTATACTTGAGCTATCTATCGACGCAATTATACTTTTATACCATGAATCTGTAAATAACTTTATCGTACTATTTTCTTTTCTTACCATTCCATTTTCATTTTTAAAGGTAAAAAGTGATAAAGAAGATCCTTCCGCGGGAAATGTATACGGTCGGCCATATGGATAACCTTCAATATAGGCACGATGACAGAGAAAATCACTCAAATCCGGGAGAGTATCATTTTGCTTAAGCGTATAAAGCATTTTTAAATTTTTAAATGACAACTCTCCCGTATGAGGAATTCTATGGGGTACTGCTAGGGTAATATTCTGACCTATCAGGGGAATTCTGTAAAAAAAGGGAGCAATAAGTAAAATAATAAAAAGAATTCCTGTTGCACTCACCTCGTTCATCTTCAAACATTTCCATTTTTCTTTAATCAAAAGCGGATAAAAGAGTTTGTGGAGCCGATATCTGTGTTTGAAATAAACAACACCAAGACTGATGAGTGCGCCAATAACCTGAAGAAATAACGAAATAAACAAAACAAATAGATTAAGAGAACCATGAAAAATAAATACTGTTCCCATGAATACGATTAAAAAAAGAGCAACGCTTTTTAAAAAATTACGTTTCACCGGTATGTCAATCCGATGAAAATCAAGATAAACATTCACATGGGGTATTAATTTTTTTAGCAGAAGTATCCAGAAGAACTGAAATCCAACAGACACAACAGCATACTGGAATCCTCCGAAAATATAAAGAAAGAACCAAGGTAACAGAGAAAACAAGAAAAGTTGTTTACTACGGCCGGAAAGAATAAAAAGAACTATTTGAGCAGCCAGAATGAGTATTCCAAGAAATAACTGCTGTAAAGGCTGAAAATTAATTAATGTCCAGGATCCCTTTAACGGAATGAGAGCTTTTCTAACGGACATGTAGGTAACTAAAGGTGACCTTTCTGCCGGAATGTAAAGGACATGTATTTTGGTTTTTCCTTTTGTTCCTCTAAAATATCCGCCAAGTTTTTTTAAATAGGAATCATAAAGAGGATCACCTGTTTCAAAATAGTCGGGAACTGCTGTAAGAGGTATGACTTTATTTTTTTCAAAAGCAAAAACCGTTACTTTTTCGGTTTCTTCAGTGATACACCCGGTAAAACCATTTTGGGTAAGCAAAGAGGTAATCCACTCAGATGAAACCGTTTCATCATAAACAAGCTGATAGTATCCCTTCCACTGCCCAGTCTGCTGTGTCCCTGACATAATTTTATAAGAGAGAGTTTCAAATATAAAAAAAACAACCAGAGCAAATACGAGAAATAAAATTACTGTTTTTATTCGGGGAAGCACGAAATTCTCTTTTAATATGTTAGACTAGTCTGTAGTTTCCACTATTGACTCTTATTTTGTCAAGTCCTATTGAATAAGGAAAATGCAAAGTATAGTATTGACAGTATGTTCAAGTTTTTACATACCGTTACCTGGTTTTTCAAAGGTATTAAAGTATTTGCTCTTGTAGGGAAGGCAGGTACGGGAAAAAGTTTCCGGGCAAAACTCGTTGCACAGAAATATGGAATAGAACTTATTATTGATGACGGCCTTTTAATACACGGGCAAAAAATCCTTGCCGGTAAGTCTGCCAAGAAAGAAAAAAATTTTCTTGGTGCGGTAAAAACCGCCCTATTCGATGATCCGGTACACAGAAAAAGTGTTGTAACTCATATTCGTAAACAAAATTTCAAGAGAGTACTTATCATAGGCACTTCTGAGCGGATGGTAAGAAAGATTTCCAAAAGGCTTGAACTCCCTCCTCCATCTAAAATTCTTCTTATAGAAAACCTTGCCAGTAAAGAAGAGATTAAGACAGCCATTCATTCACGTTACGTGGAGGGAAAACATGTTATCCCGGTTCCGGTGATTGAAATACACAGAACATACCCCCGGTTTGTATATGATTCAGTAAAGGTTTTTTTAAAAAAACGTTTTTCACTTAAAAAAAACAACAAATTTTTTGAAAAATCTATTGTCCGCCCGGAATTCAGTGATCGTGGGCGTATATCACTTTCGGAACCTGCTCTTACCCAGATGGTTATACACTGTATTGATGAGTTTGATGATACGATTTCCGTACAAAAAATTAATATGAGTAATACGCCTGAAGGATATAAACTAAAAATTATTATTCACATTCCCTATGGTATTCAGTTAGCAGGGACAATACACAACCTTCAGGACTATATTATTGATAATATAGAACGTTACTCGGGGGTTTCACTCTCGCGGGTTAGTATTAAAGTTGATCAGCTCTCATAATTTTTATGTTTTTTATAGAACCTGTTACCGAGAATAAAGATACAGATAAAATATTTGACACAATCCCGTGTTGGTCGTAAGCTGTTACCAAGGAGTTACTGTATGAAAAGAATAAGTGTGCTGCTGTTTTTATCTATTTATCTTACTTTATCAATTTTTGGACAATCTTTAAAAATGTATGAATCAAAATATTATCGTTTGTTTACTGATGTGGATAAAACCACTGCTGAAGATTTAACCCCGGTAATGGATTCATACCTTAACCTATTTAATAAATATCTCCATTTTGATACCAAAAACCTGCCTTTGAAACTTAAAGTAAGACTGTATCGAAATAAGAACGATTATGATAAATACCTGACATCTGTAATTTCTGAGACGAGCAGCAGTTATGTATTTCTCCAATACAAAGATTCCGGAAAAAATGAACTTGTAGCTTATCTCCTTTCCAACGAAGAAAAAATGAAAAAAGATTTCATACATTATGGATTCATACAATATTTTAAAGCATTTATTCCCTATCCACCTCTCTGGATCATGAATGGTTTTGCCGTCTATTTTGAAAACTGCAGTTACAGTACGGAAGACAAAAATGTTTCTTTTAAAGAAAATTATGACTGGATACCTACTCTCAGGAAGGTTATTCAAGATAGACAAACCATTCCGATTGATACTATTTTAACCATTAATCTTGCGAATGCAAATAAAACTATAAATTCATTTTACGCGCAAACATGGGGTCTCATTGATTTTCTTCTTAATACCTCATATCCGGATTATAACAGAATCCTCTGGGACGCTCTCTCTTCACTTTCAAAGACAGCTACCGAACAGGAAAATGGAGCGGCGGTTATTACAAAAGCATTCAGCTGGGTAAATAAAAAAACATTTGTATCAGATTTTATTTCCTACGTAGGGACACTTAAAACATACAATGATCTGTTGAATGACGGAACCTCAGCATATTCACAGGGTAATTATGAAAGCGCGGAAAAGAATTTTATTGCTGCTTTAAGTATCAATAAGTTGAAAGAAATCCCTTATTACTATCTTGGTCTGATTAATTATGCCCGAAGTGATTATTCAATGGCTGAGCATTACTATAATACGGCACTCCAGATTTCAACGGATAAAGACAGAGTATACTATGCTCTTGCTGTCAATGCTTTTGCAGATAAAAGATTTGAAGACGTAAAATTTTATTTAAAATCAATAAGTTCTGCAGGTAAAAATACGTATAAAGATAAAATAAACGATCTTACTTCCAGAATGGCCGGAGTCAAATCGAAGAGTTAATTCAATCTGCTGGTTCAGGGGTTATTATTTCTTGAAATATCTACTCATTTCATGATGCTTTTGCTTTGGAGCAGATGTTTTTTCAGGAATGGGTCTGCGTCTTCTCACAGCATTTTTCGGAGGGACAAGCCCCTCGTTCCGGAACAGTTTTACAACCGCCATCTCAACTTCCTGATTTGGTGGTGTTAAAGGTGAAATAAGATGCTTTATTTCTTTATAAATATCATGAAACAAGGTTGCCGTATTTTCATATTCATTTGGAAACATAATCAATGATTCTGCAAGCCCTGCAAGAAGTCTCCCTCTGCGGGATTCTTTTTTCTGAAGTACATTCTGATCATTCCGGGCTAAACTCTCTAAAAAACGCTTCGCGGAAACGGTCTGTCCTGAAACAAGAGAGTTAATAACGGGCAGTAAAAAATCAAGAAGTTTATACTCCATAAGCATCTCGAATATTTTTTCAGATGCTCCTGAAAGAAGAACTTTCAGCATTTCTTCGGTTAACCGGGAAGAAGAGCATCGCTGAAGCTCATGCCTATACTTCAGTATACTCCTTTTCAACCTGTAAGGAATTTTGAATCCCGTCGTAGCAGCATATTTAACTCCCCGCAACATTCGCACAGGATCTTCTACAAAAGTTGTATCAAGAGGAATCAGTGATCGTAATTTACCCCTTTGCATATCCCTGTACGCATCAACAAAATCGAGAATATATTCATTTTGCGTATCGTAATACAGGGCATTTATTGAAAAGTCCCTGCGTTTGACGTCATCTTCTATAGTCCCATATACATTATTTTTGCCATCCTCTCCTGATCGAAAAGTTGATACCTCAAATATTTTTCGTGAAAAATGTATGTGCACCAGGCGGAATCTTCTACCGATAATTCTTGCATTCCAGAATATTTTTTTTATTTCTTTTGGAAGAGCACTGGTCGCTATGTCAAAGTCCTTAGGTTTGCGACCAATAAGAATGTCTCTCACTGCACCACCGACAATATACGCGTCATATCCGCGGGCAGTCAAACGTTCCGTAATTTGAACAGCTTCGGCATCAATCAGATTTTTATCAATTTTATGGTCCGCTTTGGTATATATTTTAGCAATGGGGCCACGCTTTCCATTCTTTAACGATCCATATCTAATAAGCAATTATTTTCTCTCTTGAAGTAAATGATAGTTTATTTTACTATATTAAAAATTAAGTAGGATAAAAAATCAAGTAGGTATCCTTACTCAAAGGAGAATTAGATGTTGATACAACCACAGGTATTGAAAGGTTTCAGGGATTTTCTTCCCGCCCAGGCTCTACAGAGACTCCGTCTAACCAGGATTCTTGAAGAAACTTTTGAAAGTTTTGGTTTTTGCCCAATCGATACACCGGTTCTTGAATACAAAAAAGTTCTTCTGGGAAAAGGCGGCGGAGAAACGGACAGACAGGTGTATGAATTTACCGATAGAGGCAAACGGGAAGTTGCAATGCGTTTTGACCTGACTGTCCCCTTTGCTCGTTTTATGGCAGCTCATTACGATGAACTCTATCTACCCTTCAAACGGTATCATATTGACAAAGTATGGAGGGGAGAAAACACTCAAAGGGGCAGATATCGGGAGTTTGTTCAGTGTGATTTTGATATTGTCGGTATAGATAACAGTTCCGCTGATTTCGAGATACTGCTCCTTATGCATCATTCATTTTTAAAATTAGGTATTGCAGACATAACAATTCATATTTCTCACAGAGGAGTGTTCAACCGTTTTCTTGATAAACTTGGTATTTCGGAAAAATCCGTTGAAATAATGCGGAGTGTAGATAAAATCGGAAAAATAGGCAAACAAAAATTACAGGAACTCCTTTCAGCAGTAGTATCGGATAAAGCAACCGGGAAAATTCTTGAGTTTATTGAACCTGAAGGATCTTTTCTAAAAACTCTGGATAAAATGACTAATCTCTCCGGAGGGATTTCTTCGGACACAGAGCGGCTTCGTGAAATCTTTTCCTACATAGAATATCTTGGCCTTGAAAAATATTTTATACTTGATCCGACTATAACCCGTGGCCTTGATTATTATACGGGAATTGTTTTTGAAACTTTTTTGACAGAACTTCCTTCGATCGGATCTGTCTGTTCGGGTGGGCGGTATAACGATCTCGCTTCACTGTATACAAAACAAAATCTACCGGGAGTGGGATCCTCAATCGGTCTTGACAGGCTTATAGCGGGTTTGGAAGAATTAAAACTCCTTTCAGGCAATAGTGGTACAACAGACTGCATTATCCTCTGCATGGATAGTAAAAATGAAAAAGACTATCACGCTCTTGCTGACAGGTTCCGAAACAATGGCGTTTCCTGTGAAATTTATTTTACGAAAAAGAAACTCTCCTCCCAATTCAGCTACGCGGAAAAAAAAGGGATCCCCATCGCTGTATTTCTTGGAGAAAATGAAATACAAGCAGGTAAATTCACCCTTAAAGATCTGAAAGGCAGAAATAATTTTGAAATGATTTCTTTTGATGAGGCTGTTCAAACATGCAAAAATTTGAGAGAATAATAACACAATGATACCTTCCGATCTTCCGGTTTACAAAGAAAAAAATAAAATAATCGAAAAACTTGAAAATAATCAGGTCCTTGTGGTAGAGAGTCCCACCGGTTCAGGAAAAACAACACAACTTCCACTTATTCTCCATGAAGCAGGATATTCAGAAAAAGGAATTATTGGTGTTACACAACCACGTCGAATCGCAACTCTCTCCGTATGCGATTATATTAAAAAACAGCTTCCTGAAAAAGCACCTCACTTTGCAGCTTATAAAATGCGTTTCGAAGATACTACTGATTTTGAAACAAAAATAAAAATAATGACAGACGGAATACTTTTACAGGAGCTTAAAACGGACCGGTTACTTTCAAAGTATTCGGTAATTATTGTTGACGAAGCTCACGAACGAAGTTTAAATATTGATTTTATACTTGGATTATTAAAAAAGATTCTACTTCTACGTAAAGATTTTAAAGTTATTATTTCCTCCGCGACTATTAATGCAGAAATATTTGCTGAATATTTCGATCATTGTGAGATTATTCATATAGAAACAAAAATGTTTCCTGTTCAAACAATCTTTATAAAACTTACCGATGAACGCAACTATGACTGTATTATTGAAAAAATTGGAGATATTGTAATTAATCAGGCAGGGAAAAAAAATCCCGGAGATATCCTTATTTTTCTTCCCGGAGAGAAGCTCATAAAAGATTGTATCTTCTATCTTGAAAAAAGCAGGGCAAGCAGAAAACTTTTTTTACTTCCCCTTTACGGAAGACTTTCGAAAGAGGAGCAGGAACGTATTTTTATACCTACCCCTGCCAGAAAAATAAAAGTTGTTGTTGCAACGAATATTGCCGAAACAAGTGTAACCATTGAAGGTATTACAACAGTTATTGATTCGGGACTTGCAAAAGCAAACTATTATAACCCAAAAACATATACCTCGTCTCTAATAGAAGGACCTATCTCAAAAGCATCGTGTAACCAGAGGAAAGGCCGTGCAGGAAGAACAGCCCCCGGGACTTGTTATCGTATTTACGGCAAAAAGGATTATGATGACAGACCTCTGTACACAAAAGAAGAAATATACCGGACTGATCTCTCAGAGGTTGTCCTGCAGATGGCCGATCTTCTTATTTCCGACTTTGAATCTTTTGATTTTATCTCACCCCCGGGAAAGCAGGGATTAAGAAGCGCCGTCGAGACACTTCATCTTTTAAATGCACTTGATCAGAAAAACGCACTTACAGCAACAGGAACAATGATGGTTGCTTTCCCTCTGCTTCCGCGACACTCAAAGATTCTTGTCGAAGCAATTACCAGATATCCTGATGTTCTGAATGAAGTTATCATTGCCGTTTCTTTTCTCTCCACTCGTAGTCCTTATTTCCTGCCAATGGGAAAAGAAATAGAAGCGCGTAAAGGACATCATACATTCAGCAGCCCGTATGGAGATTTTAATGCCTACCTGAATCTCTATAACGATTATGTAATAAGAGAGACAGAAGAAACCCGTGAGGCTTTCTGTAAAACCTATTTTCTCGATAAAAAAACACTTGATGAGATTATAAATATTAAAAATCAAATTGATGAAATTATTTTCGATTTGAAAATTCCCTCTACGGGGGGCGGAGGGCAAAAACACTATATATGTTCTATTTCATCCGGTCTTGTTCATTTTGTCTGTAAAAAAACCGGAAGAGGAGTATATAAAAGTTTAACAACAAATAAAATACATATCCACCCTGGATCAGTCATGTTCCGTGAATCTCCACAATATATTGTTGCAGGAGAAATAGTCAGAACTTCCAGAATGTTTGCCCGTTCTGTTGCAATTATCAATGAGAATTGGCTGAAAGATATATCTCCCGTACTTGAATCTTTTTTTAGAACCGAAAAGAGTAGAATAAAGAACCCGGGACAGTTATCGGAAGCAGACTCATCGAATAAAATAAAAATTGGTAATGAATATTTTGAAATAATAAAAAATAAAGGGAAAAAGAAAATAGTAGTGCTCCCCTGGGAGAGAATAAAACCAATCCGTTATTCTCTTTCATCCGGAAAACTTCAGAGTTATCAAAATATTCGCACTTCACTTACCTACAGGAATTATGAAATTCATCCCGGAGACAGATTGCAAAATATTATAAAAATTCTGCCCTATCTCCATCCGGAAAAAGATTTACTAAAAAAAAGAAATAAAAAAAGAAGATATTCCATTCACGGAGATTTAAACTCTTTTCATTCGGAGCTCTCTTCCATACTCACTCTTACAGAAGGAAAAAAATCCGGTAAAATACTCTTTTTCATTTCCCTGGAAACTGATTTCCAGGGAAATTACTGGTTTAGGGGGCGGAAAAACTTTTTTAGTGCCGTTGAACACTCCCTGGCATCTCTCGATATTCTTGCAGAAGACCTGAGCAGTTCCAAAAACGAACAGTACAGAAACAAAGTAAACACACTCTACCGTACATTGACAAATATTTTTGAGAAATAGATAGCTGTCAGGAACCGGTTGTTAATAACAGTATTTTTATGTAAGAACTTTTTTAAGTACTTCTTTGCTTAGCGGTGAGGCAAACGTTTTCCCTTTCGATTGCTGGAGAATAAATATTACTTCACCGTTTTTCTTTTTTTTATCCCGGGACATTGCGGCGATAAGAGAGTCTGTATCCATCCCTCTGTGGAAATCTGTCTGATACCCATACAGATCAATTACCGTTTTTACCTCTTCCAACCAACCGGGATCTGTTTCGCCAAGGAGAACACCGGCAGTGAGTGCCATATGGATTCCCCATATAACTGCCTCCCCATGGGTAACTTCTTTAAATCCTGTGACGGATTCAAGGGCATGACCGAATGTATGGCCAAAATTCAGATGGGCCCGAATCCCATGTTCCATAAAATCCCGTTCCACATAATAACCTTTAATTTTGAGGGAACGTTCAATTAGTTCAGCCATAGTTTGAGGATCCCGATCTAAAATTGACTTATTTTTTTTGATTATGAACGTCAGCAGTCCTGAATCCATCAACAGAGCATGCTTTATAACCTCTGCCATACCACTTTTGAATTCTTTATCAGACAACGATTTCAAAACGTCCGAACATATTCTCACTTCTTCAGCCGGATAAAAAGAACCAAGCATATTTTTATAGCCCTGATAGTCAAATCCGGTTTTCCCACCAAGCGCAGCATCAGTCATTGCCAGCAATGTAGTCGGGACCAGAATAAGTCCTGCTCCCCGCATATAGAGAGACGCAGCAAATCCGGTTAGATCACAGACAACTCCGCCACCTACACCCATAAAATAACTGTCCCGCGTACATCCTGACTCAAGTGCCGCCTTAACTATACTATCAATACCAGACCAGTTTTTATTTCTTTCACCAGGAGGGAGAATAACACTGGTGCTCTGTTTTACAGATTTAAAAATTTCGTATGTATTTGAATCAAATACATACAACGTTTTATTTTTATTTGTAAGGCAAAATTTTTTGTCAGAAAAAACAACTCTGGTTTTATTGGGGCCAACAGTAAATATTTTATTTACCACAAAAACCGGCCTTTTAACCAACCATTCTATTTATTAAATCTTTAACAAATAAATCAGTAATGGAGTAAAAACGTTTATTTCCCTGAACTTTTGAAGAGACTATACCTTTTTCTTTAAGTACGGCCAGATGCTGTGAAATTACCGGTTGCGACTGATCAAGGCACGTCCAGAGTTCGGTAACACACGCATCTTCTTTTTCAATGAGACACAATATCTTTAATCGTAAAGGATGACCGCACACTTTTAATTTTTCAGCAAAAGAGTCAATCAAAATACCACTGCAACAAACATAATCATTCATAATCATTCATCGTATACTTTATTCATCATTTTTTCAAGGATATTGTGGAATAAATATAGAAGATATTCTATGATGGGTGTATGAAAATTGGCTATCTGGATTGGGCGGCTACAACACCGCTTCATAATTACGTACTTCAGGAAATGATTGATGTGTACCAAAGGTTACCCGGTAATCCTTCATCAATTCATAAAGACGGAAAAAATGCAAAGCTCTTTCTTGAGTCGGACAGAAAAAAATGCGCGGACCTGCTGGAGACAGACAGCCGACGGATTTACTTTACCTCCGGAGGGACCGAATCGAATTCGCTTGTTATGAACTCATTACTTTTGCGAAAAGCCCGGGGTAATGTTATAATTTCAGGAATAGAACACCCTTCCCTTTTCGAATATGTTCAGCTGATTAAAAAGACAGGGTACACCGTTACTGTTGTAAATCCTGATACCGATGGAGTGATATTACCCCGCTATCTATCTGCAAAGTTGCAACCCGATACCGTTACGGTTATTATTATGATGGTAAATAACGAGACTGGAAACGTTCAACCGGTAAAATAAACTGCACAGGCTGTACGGATCTTTGAAAGAGAAATAAACCATCCTGTTCATGTACATACAGATGCCGTTCAGGCTCTGGGAAAAATAACCTTTTCCCTTGAGGATATTGATGTTGACTCTGCAGCATTCAGTGCCCATAAAATTGAAGGCCCTCGTGGAGTGGGATTGCTTTACGCGAAAAAACCTCTTCCCGTATTGTCAGCAGGAGGAGGACAGGAATCGGGTATTCGCCCCGGAACCGAAAATATTCCCGGTATCCATGGATTAACTACTGCTCTGGAGTTATATTTTTCAAACATTCAAGAGCGAATAGAACATGCAAAAGATATTAAAACGGTTCTTTTAAACGAGTATAAAAAAATACCGGAAATTAATGTCCTTACAACCGGCATTCTTCAATCTCCTTTTATAATCAACGCTTCTATAAAATATTTTCCCGGGGAAGTTTTTACCCGGATGATGAGTGACCGGGGATTTGCCATCTCAGCGGGATCAGCCTGTTCATCCCGAAATAAGGTTAAAAAATCAAGAGTTTTAACAGCAATGGGACTGAAAAAAGAGGAGGCTTTCAATTCTTATCGTGTTTCCACAGGGTTACCTACCACGGAATCTACCATTCATTTATTTTGCGCGGCAATCAGGGATGAACTTTACAAACTCAGGAGAAGATAAATGGCAGTGCTCTATCTTATTAAAATAGGTGAATTAACATTAAAAAAAGGGAACAGAGGAGCTTTTGAAAAGCAGCTTAAATTTAATATAAAAAGAAAATTACCGGGAATTCCTACACATATTACCATTCAAAAAGGGCGGTTTTTTCTGGAATGTCCGAAAGATAATAAAAAAACAATTGAAACTGCTCTGGCAACAACTCCCGGGATTGCCGGTTTTACCGTAGCATACAAAGAAGATAAAAATATCGAGGCACTCTGCCAAAGGGCACTAAAACTGGGGGAAGAGTTAATAAATAACAATGCGGGAAATACTTTTAAGATTGAATCACGCAGAGTGGATAAAAGCTTCCCTCTCACATCATATGAAATTTCAGCAAAAATCGGAGAATACCTTCTTGATTCCATACCCGGCCTGTCTGTGGATGTTCACCATCCCTCCTGGATTATCTCTATCGAGATAAGGGATTACGGGTATGTGTATGGCAATCAGCATAAAGGCCCCGGCGGCCTGCCTACAGGAAGTGCGGGAAAAGGGATGCTTTTGCTTTCCGGAGGAATTGATTCACCGGTAGCAGGATATTTGATGGCTAAAAGAGGTCTGCGTCTTGACGCAGTATACTTTCACACCTACCCGTATACATCCGATGAAGCTCTGGAAAAAGTTAAAACACTTACCGCAAAAATTTCCCCGTTTGCCGGGGGAATAAACCTGTTTGTCGTACCTTTTACAGATTTCCAACTCCTCCTCAATCAAAAAGCAAGAGCAGAAGAGGTGACGCTGCTAATGAGAGCGGGGATGGTAAGAATTGCCGATATTCTCTCATCACAGAGAGACAACGGTTGTCTTATAACGGGAGAATCACTCAGTCAGGTTGCCAGCCAAACAGTAGAAAGTATTACCTATACGGGAAGTTATACTGAAAAACCGATTTTCAGACCATTGATCGGAATGGATAAAGAATCAATTATCCGCATTGGGAAAGCAATTGATACGTATGAGACTTCAATTCTTCCCTTTGAAGACTGCTGCACGATTTTTTCACCGAAACATCCCCTGGTAAAACCTCACAAAGACAAACTTATTCAGTCTTTTAATGATTTAAAAGCTGAAGAACTCCTGAAAGAAACAGCAGCTAAAAGTGAACGTATCTATTTTAAACCATAGAATAATTACGTGGTAGTTTTTACCGGTTCTTTTTTGCCTGCTTTACTTTCCGGTTTTTTTTCTGAAGCGGGCTTATTTCCCCCTTCGGATTTTTTTCCGGCAGAACTGGGAGGACTTTTCTCTTTCTTATTATCTGTAACATAAAATCCGCTCCCTTTAAAAATCACTCCCAATCCACCACCAATAAGTCTGCGAACCTTTCCATTGCATTCGGGGCATTTTTTTAATGGTTCATCTGACATGGATTGAAAATACTCAAAAGAGTACCCGCATTCAGTACACTCATAATCATACGTCGGCATACAACACTCTCTCCGCTCTACGAGTTGTTTAATTTCTTTACAGCCACTATATATAATTATACAGGGGAATTGCAAGAAGAAAATTACAATCTAACCGGTATTCCGGCATTGTCAATTGCTTTTTTAACAGCTCCTACCGTATACCCGTCTATATGTACCATTGAAGCAATAAGAGCCGCGTCAGCTTTGCCTTCATTGAAAACTTCAATAAGATGTTCCGGTTTACCAGCTCCGCCAGACGCGACAACGGGAATACTGACCGCCTGGGATATCATACGGGTAAGATCTATTTCATATCCGTCTTTTGTACCATCCGCGTCTATTGAATTTAAAACAATCTCACCGGCTCCACGTTTTTCAACCTCTTTTGCCCAGGCTAGTGCATCAAGATCAACAGGTGTACGTCCTCCATTAATTATAATTCTGTATCCTGAATCGTATGCAGTATCCTTCTTCACATCCATCCCGACTACTATGCATTGGCTCCCGAAATGGGAAGCACCCTCGGTAATTATCGTGGGATTTTTTACCGCGAGACTGTTTACACTGACTTTTTCAGCTCCTGCCATAATAACCTTTTTCATATCATCAAGAGACCCAATACCTCCGCCGACAGAAAACGGAATAAATATTCTTTCAGCAACTTTTTGAACAATATCTATCATAATCCCTCTTTTTTCACTTGAGGCTGTTATATCATAAAAAACAAGTTCATCAACACCCTGGTTATAGTACAATTCGGCCATAGAGGCAGGATCACCAATATCAATATTTCCCTTAAACTTTATACCTTTTGTCGTATGGCCATTACGAACATCAAGACACACAATAATACGTTTCTGAAGCATAGTCCCTCATTTAATAAGTAATAAAATTCTTCAATATTATTAATCCTGCCTCACCGGATTTCTCCGGATGAAACTGAACTGCAACAAGATTATTTCTCTGAAAGGCAGAACAGAATGCACCATTGTAATCTGTTTCCGCCAGGACATCACCTGAATACTGAGGTACAGGATAATAAGAATGAACAAAGTAAAAGGAACTCCCGTCAGGAACGTTATTAAAAATATAATGGGGCCTCTTTATTTCAACCTGGTTCCAGCCCATATGGGGAATTTTAAAACCTGTGTTTTGTGGAAAATGTACTGTTTTCCCGGGGACAAGACCCAGACACGAAGTATTCCGTTCTTCGGAGAAATCAAGAACTATATGGCACCCAAGACAAATACCAAAAACAGGTACTTCCGAAAGAAAGCAGCTTTTCAAAAATTTTCCAAGCCCCGTTGCTGCAAGAACCTTCATAGCGGATTGAGCCTCACCTACCCCCGGAAACAATATTTTTCCGCAGTTAGACAATTCCGCGGGTTCATTGGATATAATAAAATCGCTTTTTAAATATTTTAATGCTGTCTCAATACTTTTCAGGTTTCCCGCTTCATAATCAACAACCCCTATTTTCATTTATTCCCCCACCTGACTATGATTGGCCCGAATAAACTCCATTATATCCGTCAGGGTAAAAGGAACTCCATTAAAAATTACACTGTTCTCCTGCAGCGTAAACGGTTTCGATTTTATAAGTGTTTTAACAGACGTATTGCCCTCTTTTATCGCCATGGTAAGAAGCGCTAATTTTAATCCCGTATTGAATATTTTGGCCTTTATTGCATCCTCAAAATGTAAAGAACCCCACACTTTATACAGGGGGTTGTCTATGGTACTTTTGGAAGTATTAACAAGAAAAAGTTCAATTTCTTCAACATGTATAGAAGAGGAATTTATACCAAAGAACGTAAAGAACATGGGATCAGGATATCTGGAATAGACACTGACGGCACTTTCTCCCATTTTTAGTTTAAAGGATTCCGGAATATATCCCCGTTCACCTGTTTTTAATTTTAAAAGAACAGGTATGACGGATTCCGATGAAAATACAGCGAGGTTACGTATTGGAATTGAGATTTCCATGTGATCATCACGTTTTACCCACCACACATACGTGTCTTTATGCTTAATCCAGGAAGAATTACTACCTATAAGCATATTCGATAAATTTACAGGATACCTTCCCGTAGCAACTGCCGTGTACCTGTTTGGAGGATGCGGTTTAAAAGAAAAAGAAATAAATTCAGTTCTATCCAGCAGAGGGGAAAGGTTTTCAGTGCTTTTATTTTCTGCAACATACGCCTGCACAAGTTTTTTATCTTTTTTAAGATTAAAAAATACTAACAGATCACCCTTCTCTGCTATGAGAGACGGATAGTCCTTTATTGTGTTTTGGGGAGCCGTTTGACACCCTGAAAATACAAGTAAAAACGTCAATACATATAGCAGGAAGACAAATATTCCCCTTACTCTTCCTGATAAAAGAGTAAAAATCATTACTAAACCTCTATTTTTTTTCAAGATCTATAAAACAAACATCTGATCCGCAATCAACTTCCATGGAAGAATTCTTCTTTGTCCAGATTATTGACTCTCCAAGAATTTCCTTAAGAAGATGCTCTTCAAAATTTTCTACGGCATCCTTTAATCTGCCGGGACCATCTATATAGAGGATTATTCGATCTGTTACTTCAAGCCCTCTGTCTTTTCTTAACTTTTGTATACTACGAATTACATCACGTACAATACCCTCTTTAAATAAGTCTTCGGTTATTTCACTGTCAAGAGCAACGGTTAATGAGCCTTCATTAAGGACCTTCATGTTTTCTTTTTCGAACCGCTGAACAATAATACTTTCCTCAGTTAGATCCACACTGTTGTTTTCAAAATCAAGATGTAGAACAGAACCTTCCAGAATTGACTGTATTTCATCCATCGAAAGAGTCTCAATTTTTTTTGCTGCGGTTTTCATCTCCTTACCTAGTTTTTTACCAAGCACTTTAAAATTTGCTTTGGCTTTATACACAACAAGATCTTCCTCATTTTCTTTAAACAGAACCTCTTTGACATTAAGCTCTTCCCGAATAATATCTTCCATTTCGCGGAGGATCCTTCTCTCCTCCGTATCTCGTGTTACCAGATATATTGCTTTCAATGGCTGACGTATCTTGAGGGAATGAACACTGCGTAGTGCTCTGCCCATGGAAACTGCCTTACGGGTTATTTCCATTTTTTTCTCAAGATCAAGATCACGGACAGAATCATCAGCTGTAGGATAATCTGCCAGATGAATTGATACCGGCATGGCAGAAGTACGCAAATTCTGATAAATCTCTTCCGTCATAAACGGTATAAAAGGGGCAGCAACATGAATAACCTTCATAATAACAGCATAAAGTGTTTCATAAGCCTGAAGTTTATCAATATCATTCTCCGAACGCCAAAAACGCCGCCGTGAACGTCTGATATACCAGTTATTAAGAAGGTCAATGAACCGCACAATGGGAACGATTGCTCTATTAAGATCATAATGCTCAAGATTTTCAGTTACCCCGGAAATGAGATTTTCAGATTCAGAGAGGATCCATCTGTCCAGTGGATTCTCAGGGGTGTCACCAATACCGGAAGGAGTAAAATTATCAATATTCGCGTATGTAACAAAAAAACTGTACGCATTCCAGAAAGGGATGATAAAACTTTTCAGTACGTCTTTTACCCCATCATCCGAAAATTTTAAGTCTTCCGCTTTCACGACAGCGGAATTCATCAGAAACATTCGAAGAGCATCCGCTCCGTACTGGTTAATAACTTTAACAGGATCAGAAAAATTTCGTTCTGACTTTGACATTTTCTTACCGTCTTCCGCCAGGACAAGTCCATTAACGACAACATTTTTAAAAGCAGGTTTATCAAACAGAGCCGCCGCCAGTATTGTAAGGGTATAAAACCAGCCGCGTGTCTGATCAAGCCCTTCACATATAAAATCAGCCGGAAAATGTTTTTCAAACCATTCTTTGTTTTCAAAGGGATAGTGAATCTGGGCGTATGGCATTGATCCCGATTCAAACCAGCAATCAAGAACATCGGGAATCCTACGCATAGTACCTTTCCCATCAGGGCTTGGCCACGTTAGGTCATCGACAAAATGTTTATGAAGATCAGGAACTTGTACACCTGATTTTTTCTCAAGTTCTTCTCTGGATCCAATTACTTCAATGTGATCAGACCCGTCACTTTTCCAGATTGGAATTGGATTTCCCCAGTACCTGTTTCTGCTTATTGCCCAGTCCCTGGCTCCCTCGAGCCATTTTCCGAAACGTCCTTTTTTTAAATGCTCAGGGATCCAGTTTACCTGGTCATTGGCCTTCAGCATTTTTTCCTTAACCTTTCCAATATCAACAAACCAGCATGAAATAGCCCGATAGATAAGAGGTTTCTTTGTACGGTAGCAGAAAGGATAGCTATGTTTGTAATTTTCACGTTTTACAAGTTTTCCCTCATCCTTTAACCTTTTAATGATCGCTTTATCAGCATCTTTTACAAACAGCCCCTTGTATTCAGGTATTTCATCGGTGAATTTACATTCCGCATCAATGGGGCACACTATTGGTACACCGGAATCTTTCATCGCATTATAATCTTCTTCACCAAACCCCGGCGCGGTATGAACAATGCCTGTACCATCTTCTGTTGTTACATAATCAGCAACAAGTGTTCTGAAGGCATTCCGTCCGGCAAGGTTTTCAAAATAAGGAAAAAGCGGTTCATACTGAATTCCTTTTAGTTCGTTACCTGTCATTTCAGTAATGATATTATAATCCTCCGGGCTTTTGTAGTACGCGGCCAGCCGATCTTTTGCCATGATATAGATTTCGTTACCGTCTTTTATTTTTACATATAAAACTTCCGGCCCAAGAGCAAGACCCAGATTTGAAGGGAGTGTCCATGGTGTAGTTGTCCATGCAAGGAAATAGGTCGAACTTTCATTTTTAACTTTAAACTTTACGGTAACAGCCGGATCAGTAACATCCTGATACCCTCCAAGATTGACTTCAAAATTTGATAAAGGCGTGGAAAGGATGGGACTGTAAGGCATAATCTTAAAACCCTCATACATCAGCCCCTTTTCCATAAGTTGTTTTATTATCCACCAGATTGATTCCATATAATTGGGATCCATCGTTTTATAGTCTTGCTCAAAGTCAACCCAACGACCCATTCTTGTAACGATATTCTTCCATTCGGATGTATACCGTAGAACTATAGACCGGCATGATTCATTAAATTTAGCTACACCGAATTTTTCTATCTGGTACTTTCCGGATATTCCCAGTTCTTTTTCCATCTCATATTCAACAGGCAATCCATGGCAATCCCAGCCAAACCTTCGTTCAACCTTCTTCCCTTTCATTGTTTGGAAACGGGGTATAATATCTTTTATTGTTCCCGGGACAAAATGTCCAAAATGAGGTAATCCCGTAGCAAAAGGAGGGCCATCATAAAATACAAATTCCTCATTCCCTTCACGCTGTGAAACTGATTTTTTAAAAATATCGTTATCTTCCCAGAATTTAAGAATAAATTCTTCCATTTCAGGAAAATTTTGTTTTGAATCAACAGGTTTGTACAAGAGACCTCCTCACTGTTTAACATATTATTATAGTTAACGTGCTTCTTATAAATTACTTTTTATATCTTATTCTCTGTAAAACGCCTACCCCTGTCAAGGGTGAGTTTTTCATTTTTGTGTTAAGTCTCCTTCTCAAATACCGAAAAGAAAAGAAGACGTGGACATGGATGTCCATAACCTTTTACACAATCAAGGAGGATTGTATGATAATTAATCACAACATGAGTGCTATTTTTGCTGAACGTGCAACAAAGTTGAACAACTTTCACTTAAGCAAAAATATGGAGAAACTCTCTTCAGGGATGCGTATTAATCGCGCTGGTGATGATGCTTCGGGGCTCGCCGTTTCCGAAAAAATGAGAGCACAGATTCGTGGATTGAAAAGAGCCGAAAAGAATGCTCAGGACGGAATCTCTTTCATCCAGACAACGGAAGGATATCTTCAGGAAACCCAGGATATTCTGCAGCGAATGAGGGAACTTGCAATACAGAGCTCAAATGGTGTTTATACCAGTGAAGACAGAATGCAGATTCAGGTAGAAGTAAGCCAGCTTGTTGATGAAGTTAACAGGATAGCTTCTCATGCTCAGTTTAACGGCCTTAACATGTTGACAGGACGTTTTGGCAGACCCACAGGCGAGAACAGTATTACCGGTAGTATGTGGCTCCACATTGGCGCAAATATGGATCAGCGAGAACGGGTCTATGTTGGTACAATGACCGCGCAGGGGCTTGGTATACAGGGGCTTGGAGCTAAACCAAGTTCGGCAACTTTTATTTCTATTGCTACCCCTGATAACGCAAATATATCAATTTCAGTGATAGACGGAGCATTATTGAAAGTCAGCAAACAGCGTGCTGATCTCGGCGCGTATCAAAACCGACTGGAATATGCAATTCAGGGATTAAGCGCTGGCTCTGAAAATCTCCAGGCTGCAGAATCACGCATTCGTGATACTGACATGGCATCAGAAATGGTTAAGTACACAAAGAACCAGATCCTTGTTCAGGCTTCAACGGCAATGCTTGCACAGGCTAACCAGCGTGGCCAGTCAGTTCTTCAACTTTTTAAGTAAGAAAAGTATTTTAACTGAATATCCAGTACAGGCGGTTACCGAAGCGGTAACCGCCCTTTTTAAGCCCTTTACAGGTATAGACTGAACTATCACTTGACACTTTTCTTTCAGAATAGTTAACTATCACAGCTATTAAAATTACTATCTGAGGAGTCAGTGCCTGCCCAAATGAAAAAGAAAGCACTTCTTAATAAATCATTAACATCTTTTGCCCTTATTTTTACGAACAACAATTACTCGTGTTACCTCGTTGGAGGTGCATTACGTAATTTTTATGCTCATATGGAACCATCAGATTTTGATTTTGCTACCGATGCACACCCGGAAGATGTAATGCGTATTTTTCACCATGTTATACCTACTGGTATTAAACACGGAACAGTTACTGTTCTTTTTAAAGGTGAGCAGTATGAAGTCACTACATTTAGAATTGAAAGTGTGTATTCAAACGCCCGTCATCCTGATTCTGTCCGTTACAGTTCTTCCATCTATGAAGATCTAAAACGAAGGGATTTTACTATAAACGCGCTCGCCCTTGATATGAACACGGGAGAACTTATAGATCCACATAATGGCCTTACTGATATAGAGAATAAAATAATCAGGGCAATCGGCAACCCTGTCACTCGGTTTACCGAAGACGGATTACGAATTATGCGGGCTTGCAGATTTACATCACAACTTGAATTTTCTATAGAAGAAAAAACACTTTCAGCAATGAAAGTGTGTAGAAATAATATTTTTAAAGTTTCCGAGGAACGAATAAGAGATGAGCTTATTAGAATTCTTGCCACTGAAAAACCGTCTACTTCTTTAAAAATATTGGAAGAAACCGGTATTCTTGAACTTATTCTACCGGAATTTACCCTCTGCCGCGGAGTTAAACAGAAAGGGTTTCACCAGTTTGACGTGCTTGATCATCTTTTCTATTCGTGTGACGGCGCTGAAAAAGACAACCTCAGGGTTAGGCTCGCAGCCCTGCTACATGATCTTGGGAAACCGGAAAGCCTCCGGGCTGATGAAATAGGTATTCCTACTTTCTACAACCATGAGAAATTATCCTCCAACTTATGCCGGACAATTTTAAAACGCCTTAAATTTTCAAATGAAACGATAAAACAAACCTGCCATCTGGTTGAACACCATATGTTCCATTACACAGAAGAATGGACAGATTCTGCAGTGAGAAGATTTATTGCAAAAGTCGGAGTGGAATATCTTGATGATCTTTTAAAATTACGTCTTGCGGATCAATATGGTATGCAAAACAAACGTTTCGATCCAAAACAATTGTATTCTTTTATACACCGTATCAATGGACTTCTTGATGAAGATAAATCCTTCGCCATTAAGGACCTTGCAATTAATGGGAGGATTCTTATGGAAAAACTTCATCTCAAACGCGGACCTCTTGTCGGTACAATTTTACAGGAACTATTGGAATCCGTTCTGGATGATCCGACATTAAATACTGAACCTCAGCTTTTAACTATAGCGGATAAATTTATTTCTCATTATTCTCTATGAGATCATTATAAGCCACGGAAGCTGCTCTTTGTTCAGCTTCTTTTTTGTTTTTTCCGCTTTCCGGGCCATAAGACTTTCCATTTACCACTACTTCTATCCAGAAAGTACGATTATGATCAGGTCCCGATTTTTTTACAAGATTGTATTTTGGATAGAGTTTGAATTTTTTTTGTGAATATTCCTGGATAAGAGTTTTATAATCTTTCTTATGCTTATTTTCGATTACAAGGTTTATCTCGGGGATAATAATTTTTAGAATAAATTTTTTAACACTGGAAAATCCGGAATCAATAAAATATGAACCAATAACGGCTTCCATGCAATCAGCAAGAATGGCTTTTTTCTTTCTTCCTCCGGAATATTCCTCACCTTTGCCTATAAGTATAAAATTGTCTATTTTTAAGATAAGCGCTATGCCGGCAAGCGTATCTTCACTTACGACAAAAGACTTTATCCTGGCCAGATCTCCCTCATGTTTATCGGTAAGTGTTCGATACAGGTATTCACTAACAACCATTCCCAATACGCTGTCACCAAGGAATTCAAGCTTTTCATTATTGTCGAAATTTTCTTTACTTTCGTTCGCGAATGAGCGGTGAGAAAAAGCAAGGTTCAGGAAACCTTGTTTCCTGAACCTGATACCTGCATTTTTCTCAAAAAGATGCAGTTCTTTCTTCCGGTTGCCATCAATAGTTGGCGGCCGAAAGTCATACAGCTCTTTTTTCAGAGTCATGTACTGATTACTTACCCTGTGATTTCAGAAAATCAACCGCATCACCGACAGTTTCAAATTCATTTGCTTTCTCATCTGGAATAGTTACACCCATCTCTTCCTCAATAGCATATACAAGTTCATAAGTGTCGAGACTGTCTGCACCGAGATCCTGTCGAAATGAAGATTCCATTGTAATTTTATCCTCTTCCACTTCCAGCTTTTCGGCGATAAGTTTTTTCATCTTTTCAAAAAGATCATCCATAGGTATTAGCTCCTAAAATTTTTATTAGTCCATATCCTCAAGTTCGATTACCTGTTTTCCGCGATAAAAACCGCATTTGGGACAAACCCTATGAGGAAGGACTTTATTACCACATGTGGTGCATTCAACAAGACCGGGAGTGCTCATTTTCATATTTGCCGTCTTTCTCGTCCTTGTTCTTGCCTTAGAAGTTTTGTATTTTGGTACTGCCATAATTTACATCCTTTCAAACAAACATAAAGTTCTATGAAGATACTCCTAAACGGCTCCCCATGTCAACTGGTATGCAGCTTTCGCTGCAGTTCATTCACAACTTCTTTCGGTACCATTCTTGAAATATCACCGTTAAAAGCTGCAATCTCCTTAATGGCAGATGACCTTAAAACAAAAAACTTCGGATCAGTAGGCATAAAAATAATATCAATCTCAGGATTAAGCTCCTTATTTGTCATGGCAAGCTCAAATTCATACCCGAAATCCACTAATGCACGTACACCACGTATAATTACTTTAACACCAATTTTCTGGGCAAAGTTAACAACCAGATCCTCACATAGAGTAACCTCAACATTTTTATACGGTGTAACAAGCTTACTGATCATTTTATACCGTTCTTCTGCGGTAAATAAATATTTTTTCGTATTATTTACCGCAATAACTACGTACAATTTCTCAAATATTCTTGATGCTCGTTCAATCAGATTCATATGTCCGTTTGTCGGAGGGTCAAAAGAACCCGGCAGCATTGCTTGCATCATGTTTGCAATGTAAACATCATATCAATGCTTAGTCAAGTATTTTTATCGGTCCTAAACCGAAAAAGTACTATTTTTTACATTTTTCCACTCAAAATGCCAATTTTTTAAAATTGGTTTTGACAAATCCCAACTCTATGGATACACTAAGAGAATAAGGAGTTTTTTTTGATACGGATTTTTTCATATATTTTTTTTGTTATTATACTACTTTTTTTCTCTTCCTGCAGAACTACAGTTCCTTCAGTCAGCACACACTCAAAACCGGTAGTAAAGGAAGAGAAGCCAATAGTACCTGTTCCTGAAAAACCTCCTGGGAAAATATTGGAAAAGCCACAGGTAGTTGAAAAAAAAGCTTTTACAATGGACAGTGACACTTATAAAAAGACAAAAGGAGATATTGCTCAATTAATACATACTCTTAATAAAATCATCGAGAAACGCGATTATACCACGTGGCTTACCTATCTTTCAAAAAACTACTTTGCTTATTATAGTGATCCAAAAATACTTCATAAGCAATCAGAAAGTCCCCTTATGAAAAAATTCAACATTACTCTTCGTTCATTAAAAGACTACTTTAACTATGTTGTTGTGGGTAGTAGAAAAAATGTACGCCTTGATGAAATAAAAGCACTGGATCCGAAACATATAAAAGCCTATATGTTTATAAATAATTCTCCGGTTATAATATATGAACTGGTAAAAATAGACAATCAATGGAAAATTGCTCACTTTTAACACGTAAAAATGGAGAAAAAAATGGAAAAGAAATTTTTAACGACAGTTTTAATTGCATTCCTTCTCTCGCCTATCTTGCTATATGCTCAAAATTCTTCCGGTAACACCAAGAAAGAAAAGACAGTTGAGGAGCTGTTCCTTCAAAGTGTTCAAATGACAGTCATCGGTGAACAGGCAGTTTCACCGGAAAGAGAATCAAAATTAAAGGCTCTGGATTTTATCGATGAAATGATTTCAAATGGTAAAGCATCATCAAACAGTTCGGATATTCATTCTATCCTTGACTATCTTTCACTCACTGGGACTGGCGTTACTTATAGAGAGAACGGCCTTTTAATTAACAATTTCCCTGAAGTCAGAAGGCGGGCGTGTGAGGAACTTGGAAAACTTGGCGGAGAAAGTTCAAAAGACAGCCTTATTAATATACTACTCACTGATAAAGAACCTATGGTTTTATCAGAGGCCGCGTTCGCTCTTGGTAAAATTGGACTTAATAAAAACAACCAGGTCTCACAGGCTCTATCATACGCAATTTTGAATCAGGATATTATGTTACCTGATAATAATTTCGCTTTTGCTGTTCTTCTCGCATTTGATAAACTAATAAAATCAAACCATGGTTTACGGGATCCAACTGTTCTACGCGCTATTATTCGGATTCAGAATGGTAATTATATTAAAAAAGTCAAAGCAAAAGCACAGGAAGTACTCGAGACATTACAAAATTCCTGATAAGTACTTCAACCCAACGCAGCCTTCATTAAAAAACTCCCGGCTATCTGCCGTGGAGTTTTTTTATTTATTTTTTTATATTCAAAATACTATTTAAGTAAGTAAACTTATCGTTTTAGACGTCGGCCAATTTTTTTTCTCCACTCCGCCTTTTTATCCTTATTTTCAAATTGTACTTTTTTTACAATAGTAAAATTCAAGCCGTTATTATTCCCGGGTTTCAGTTTTACAACTGCAAATACTCCGTTTCCAAGATAAGTAATTTTTTCACCCTTTTTCAGATCTTCAGTTTCTGAAAGCTTCTTTAGAACACAGTCAAAATGAGCGGGATCCATATCCTCATTTACCGAAATTGCTGTAAGCATTGATTTCACCGACTTACCGCATAAGGGGCATGTTTTATATTCTCGCTGAGGCCGGTGATATCCTTTGTTCCTTCTCCGAAAATTCTGTTTACGGTTTCCCGGTATTGTTTTTTCTCCAGTTTTCCTATCCAACCTAGTCCTCATTCATTTGAAATATTTCTTTTGTTAATGTATTCGCTATCGTTGCAATAGCTTTAGTGAGATATTTTTTATCATCAATTTTCTTTTTAAGTTCAGCAAGCTTTTTTGGATCTGTGTGTTTGGCTATTCTTACCATTGTATATTCTCCGTAAAAGCATTTTTATAAAAATGTTTAATCACTGTAAGTATTCTCACCTTTTCACTGCTTTGTTTCGCAGTTCATTTAAATTTATTGCACGAACTATAAAAAGATTTTTTTCTTTTAACAGATCTATTTCTCTTCTTTTATTTTCTTTTAAAACCTTTCCTTCGGGAGTCATCAATAGTTCAATATACGGCCTTAAAGGTGATTCTCCATGTATTTTTTTTACTCTTCCAATTGTTCCGTTATTTAGAATTACAATACTGCCGAGAGGATATAAACCCATACTTTTTATAAAAACTTTTATTATTGACGCGTCAAAACGTCTCGAATTATCATTAAGTATTTCTTTAATAGCTTTATAACCTATCATAGAGTCTCTGTATGGGCGGTCCCGTACCATTGCCTCAAATGCATCGGAAATTGATAGTATTCTTGAGGCAATAGGAATTTCATTTCCAATGATACCCCGGGGATACCCCCTCCCGTCCCATCGTTCATGATGGAAAAGAGCAATACGTCCTACTTCTTCAGGATACTTAAACGTTTTTGTTATAAGCTTATAGGAAAGAATGGTATGGGATTTTATCCGGGATAATTCCTCCGGAGACAATTTTCCCTCCTTGGAAAGAAGTTTTTCCGGAATTTTCAGCATTCCGATATCATGTAACAACGCTGCAACAGCAAGATGGAGAAGTTTATGACTTACCATTTTTAACTGAAGACCAATAAGAAGAGAAAGTATCATACAATTTAAAGAGCTCTGTGCAAGAAGGTTTTTCGTTTTATATTCACTAATGGTAATAAGCCTGAGATCTTCGGAATTTTCGTTCAGCAACCGGTGAATAACAGTTACAATTGTATCTATTTCTTCAGAATTTACCAGTTCATTATTTTTAATAAGGGTAAAAACCCCGTCAAGATCATGTACGGATTTATTATAGATCTCCAGAATCTTTTGGTTATTTACCGTTACTTTTATATCGAGATCACTGGAAACATCTGAACGGTCAATCAGGATCCCATCAGTCTGCACTTCTGTAATATTCCATCTTTCCAGTCGTTTTATATCTTTTGCTTTAATTTCAATTTTTTCAGGAACCAGGAGATTCTCACCATCCAGATAAACGGGCGAAGTAAATTTCATACCGGACTTTAAATCACTTACTTTAATACTTTTCATTAAATTTCCTGTAAATTTCTTATAAAGATGAATATTTCCGCAACAATTTCATATACTTCTTCCGGTATATAATCTCCCGGTTTAAGCAAAAATAAAGTCTCCGCTAAAATATTATCCTGTACAACAGGAATACCGTACTTTTCGGCAATGATCAAGAGCTTTTTTACAATATCACCGGAGGCACTGCCCGTAATAAAAGGAGCCGGTACAGATGAATTATAACGGAG
>CAYSXD010000001.1:12112-43539 GCA_964434925.1 uncultured Spirochaetaceae bacterium | reverse complement strand
AAATTGTTATAGCAATATAAAAAAATCATTTATAATTATTTATAAATGATTTTTTCTCCTCCGCCTACGATACCTGCGAATAGTGCTTTCTTCCTCTGCATAGGTCTCTGGCCTCCTGAGAAATATAATTCTCCTGATTATGCGTCAAAACCCGAATTAACACAAGGTAAAAAAATTAAAAAAACTTGACAACAAGCATAAAGGGTTTAGAATATAGTGGTTCTGAATTATTACCATGCGGTAATAATTCAATTTTATCCGTATCCTGGCATTAACCCCCTAACGGGGGATGTAACAATTATTTTTCAGGAGGAGCTTATGGCAGATGTTGAGAAAAGGGAAGGGACCCAAATGGTCAGGGGGATCAGTTTTATTGGACTGGTCGCGCTTGCCAGCGGCACGGTAACAGGTGTCGGATTCCTTATGACGAGTGGTAATATTGTAGCCGCTGTTGGAAGTTTTAATCTTATCTGGGCTTACATCATTGGGATGGTAGCTGAAGTTCTGGCTATGCTTGCGACTGCAACGGTAGCCTCAAGTTATCCGTCAGCAGGGAGTGTAACTACTTATGCGCGTAAAATCATAGGGAGCGATACCCTCGGATTTTTAACAGCAGTAGCATTATGGCTGGGAATGATTGCCATTGACGGGTCGGAACTCATGGCTTTCGGCCGGTATATATATTATTTTCTCCCTCAAATTAATTACTACTACTGGGGGATTATTATTACGGTTATTTTTATCGTAATAAACCTGATAGGCGTTGTATTTACTTCACGGACACAGTCCATACTGGGGCTTGTTATGTGGTCGGGACTCCTTGCTGTACCTATTGCTGTTTTTACTTCAGGAAAAGTTAACATATCTTACTGGCATGTACTGAAAGAAACCATTCATATGTCTGACTGGATGACTGCTATTTTCTTTGGCGTGTATTGTTATGTAGGATTTGTCACCATTCTTCCTGCAGCAGAAGAAACCATCAAACCGGAGAAAAGGATACCGGCTGCCATGCTTGTAGGTACGCTTATTACCGGTTTTCTCTATATTACCGGCGGTCTTGCAATCATATCCCTCCGTCCGCAGAATGAGCTGCTGGCTCTTGCCCCCCAGGGCCCCTTTGCCAGTGTATGGGTTAAAGCTATGGAAGCACTATGGCACGGGAAAGGTGCTGTATTCATGAACTTTGTGGCAATGTCAACCTCTCTCACCACGGCTAATGCCTGTGTTTACGGCGGAGCACGCATGCTCTATGGTATGTCCCGTGAGAGACAGCTGCCTAAAGCCTTCAGAACAATCAGTACCGGTCGTAAAACACCGACATTACCTATAGTTGTAACCGGTCTCTTTATTCTTATTGCTGTTGTGTCCGGCGCAATCAACATCGTATCGGTAATTGCAAACTTTGTATTCTTTCCCCTGTGGTTTGTTATTGCACTTGCTTCGTACATGAACCTTTCTCAGATCAAGAAGAGCGGCAGAAGTTACAAGGAGGCTATTCCTTTTTATGTTCCGGGAGGCAGACTGTGGGCAGGTTTAACCCTCGCAATTTCCATTATTCTCACTATAGTTACCTTCCTTTCCACATCTGATGTTATCATTGGCGGGCTTATTGCCGTGACATTCTTTGTGGTAATGTGGCTCTACTATGTCTGGTGGAAGAACCATAACAGGAAAAAAGGAATTGATATTGTGGCGGAAGCTGAAAAGTATGAGTCCATACCGTCAGACTGGAATTAGAATTTATTTATTTTGCAATAAAGTGCGGAATGAATTACAAAGCGGGGATCCTGATATTTGTTCGGGATGCCCGCTTTTAGATTAACCCGGGAAGAGATTATGAATACAAAATTGATGAGGAGGCTATAAAATATGGCAGTTGAACAGCTTGATCTTCTTAACGTTGATTTTACTGAGGATATAGTGGTGGATCTGCTCCCTGAGTGGAGGGGAGAGAAAATAAATATATCCGTGTTATCCGGAGGGATTACCAATAAACTGTATCGTGTGTGGTGCGGGAAAGGGGATGTAGCTATACGGATATATGGTGATAAAACTGAAATGTTTATTGACAGGGACAGAGAATACAGCGCATTAACCCAGATGGCTAAGGTTAAGATTACTACCCCTCCGGTTAAGTACCTTCCCGAAAAGCATGTTACCATTGTTGAATATCTTACCGGGGCGTATACCCTGAAAAATAAGGATTTTCTCAAGGATGATATGCGTGAAATGATCATTGAACCTGTACGCCGGATACATTCCAGTGGTGCCGTTCTTGATTATGTTTTTAATCCCTATGAGCAGTGTATGAAACTGGGAGGGATTCTGGGTAACCTGAATGTGGAATATCCGGAATTTGACATAAAAGGAACACTGAATGATTTAAAAAAACTTGATGGAAAAATTGATATTCCTAAAGAAGAGTATGTCATTACACATAACGATCTTCTTGCGGATAATTTTATTATGGTTACCGGGGATTATAAAGCTAAATTTGAAAAACCCATCTACATTATTGACTGGGAATACGGTGCCATGGGACCGAAATATTATGATTTAGCAGATATGTTCCAGGAGATCCTTGTGCCCCGGGTAGTTGAAAAGAGTATTGTTGAGCACTACTGTGAAGGGAAAAATTTTGATAAATCTCTTTACTACTGCGATATGTTTAAGCCGTATCCGGACATTTATTGGTTTCTCTGGAGCCTGATTCAGCTGAATGTCTCATCCATAAAATTTGATTTTTATAATTATGGAAAAGTAAAATATGAAAATGCACGAAATAATATTGATTGGTTAAAAAAGGAATATGAATTAACTTTTTAAGTTCTTTAATATAATGCCATTATAGTTTTATAATGGCATTATTGCTTGTTATTCCATAAGTTTCCCGGCCATTGTTTTTATCCATCTTATATTCAGTAACAAAACTATTAATAAAGGGTAAATCTTCTTTTCTGAATTTCCGTAAAATTATTTTCCTTTCAATTAGTCCGGGCATTGGGATCCCCCCTTTTTAATATTTCTGCATAATTGCTTAATGTAATATATCATCCTGCTTCGTAGTTTGATAAGCGGCAGAAGTTACCCTTCGGTTATATTTCAATAATCTTTCAAAAGAATCCTTTTTACCAATTGACAAGAATCTGGGATTGGTATATGTTTCTTTTTATAGAAACGTTTCTATAAATAGAAACACATGTGTTTATACACAGCTGGTTAGCAGTAAGGAGAAATATGTGAAGCGAATGCATATGGTAAAAAAAATCCCCGGAGAAAGGTTTACCCCTTTTGCGCTTGCCGGAAAACTTGAAGCAGTTGTTATACTGGAGTCTTCATCTCTCAGTAAGGGGAGAGAAAGATATTCACTTCTGCTGATTAAAGAGGCTTTCCGGATAGAACAGAAAGGGAATGACTGCTTTCTTGTCGCTCCCGGGAATAGCAGGAAAAAGATAAAAAACGGCGGTAGAGACATTCTGGATGCAGCAAAAGTGTTTGCAGGTTTTCACAGAGAATCCGGGTATGATTTTCCCTTTCCTGCAGGCGGAATAGGTTTTCTGTCATTTGAATTTGCCCGTTTTTGTGATGATATTACCTTCACTCCCAGAGCTGATATTCTGGGGCTTCCGGATGCCTGTCTTATATTCGGTAATGAATTTCTGATCTTTGATCATTATACAGATGAGATATATATTCTGGTTCTGAACTACCCCGGTTACAGCATTGATCTTGAATCGGCACTCCATAGTATTGAGAGCAGAATATTTGATCTTAACTTCAACTACATGGCAGAATCGCCTAAAAATATACCGGCTGGAATAATTTCCAATAGTTCAGTAGAAGAGGTATATAAGAAAAACGTTGAACAGATTCGTCAGGAAATTATAAAGGGGAATCTTCTTCAGGCAGTACCCTCAAGGAGACTTGAAATAAAAACAGAGATGCGGGCACTGGATGCCTACCGTAACCTCCGGTCGGCCAATCCTTCTCCATATCTCTTTTTCATTGATTTCGGAGACTACCAGATGTTCGGGGCTTCACCTGAGGTCCACATAAAGGTGAAAAAGGGGAAGGTTATTATCAGACCTCTTGCAGGTACCAGACGCCGTGGAAAAAATGAGGCCGAGGATAAGATTCTGGCTTCAGAACTTCTGGCAGATGAAAAGGAAAGGGCCGAACACCTCATGCTCATTGATCTTGCACGTAATGATCTGGGGAGAGTGTGCAAAACAGGAAGTATCAGGGTCAGCGAATACATGCATATAGAAAAGTATTCCAGAGTCATGCATATCGTCTCCCAGGTGGAAGGGGAGCTTCTGGAAAATAAAGACAGTACTGATGCTGTCAGAGCCAGTTTCCCCGCGGGAACTGTTTCGGGGGCTCCAAAAATCAGAGCAATTGAAACAATATCGAAACTCGAAAATTTCAACCGAAGCTTCTATGCCGGGCTTGTCGGATACATGGATGCTTCCGGGGATATTGATACCTGCATCACCATACGAAGCGGACTTAAACAGAATAATGTTCTTTATCTCCAGGCTGGAGGAGGGGTGGTTTACGATTCCAACCCTGAAAGAGAACTTGAAGAGACAAATGAAAAGCTTAGAGCCACTGCCTCAGCAGTGGGAGTTGAAATCTGAAGGAGGCATACTATGATAGCACTAATAGATAACTACGATTCTTTTACATACAATATTTATCAGGAAATCTCATTGCTGACTGATGAATCTGTTCGGGTTTTTAGAAACGATAAGATTGATCTGGAGGAACTGATTAAACTTGAACCAGGTACACTGATTATCTCTCCAGGTCCCGGAAGGCCGTCTGAAGCAGGAATTTCACTGGCCGCGGTTAAATATTTTTCCGGGAAAATACCAATACTCGGAGTTTGTCTCGGACATCAGGTAATAGCAGAATGTTTCGGAGGGGAAATAGTTCAGGCAGACCGAATAGTACACGGTAAGGTTGAACCGATTAGTCTTGACGGATGCGGCTTGTTCAGAAATCTCCCGGCTACAGCAGAATTTACAAGATACCATTCTCTTGCAGCAAAAAGAAGCAGCCTTCCGGACTGCCTGGAAATAACTGCGGAAAGTTCAGACAAAGAGATTATGGGAATAAGACACAAAGAATTCCCTGTAGAAGGGGTCCAGTTTCATCCGGAGTCAATAGGATGTCTGGACGCCGGCCGGTTAATATTAAAGAATTTCCTCCGTTATAAACTCAAACCTCTCGATAAGAAAGCTCTTCTTGGCAAAATCCAGGATGGAAAAGACTTAACCTTTGATGAGGCTTCCTATTTTATGGATGAACTGACTGAGGGTTCACTGGATCCTGCTTTTACAGCTGCCGTTTTCTCTGCTCTGAACTGCAAGGGAATTACAGCAGAGGAGATTGCCGGATGCGCTGCAGTTTTGAAGAAGAAGAAGCTTCCGGTTACCGCTTCTTCGCCTGTTCTGGATACATGTGGAACAGGGGGGGATGGGAAGCATACATTTAACATCTCTTCTCTGGCGGCCCTGATGGCCGCCGCCGCAGGAGTAAAAGTAGCAAAACACGGGAACAGAGCTGTTAGTTCAAAAAGCGGCAGCGCCGATTTCTACAGAGAGCTGGGAATACGATATCAGTTTTCGCCGGACCAATCTGAAGAACTGCTGAACAGAGAAGGCTTTGCCTTTCTGTTTGCTCCCCTTTTTCATAGAGCAATGGCCTATGCAGCACCGGTAAGAAGGGAGATGGGGGTAAAAACAATAATGAACCTTCTGGGCCCCCTTGTTAATCCTGCAGAGGCCGAATACCAGCTGATTGGAGTCTATTCTGATGAACTCTGTCCCATAATGGCGAAAGCTGCAAAGATTACCGGAGCCCTGAGAGTAATGACTGTACACAGTAGTGACGGACTTGATGAAATATCTCCGGCTGCTCCCTCAAGACTTTTTATGATTGATGAAAAGGGCATTGAAACAGATACCATTTTTAACCCTGCCGAAAACGGCATTACAGGGTATTCTGTAAATGATTTGAGGGGGGGGGGTGCAGAAGAAAATGCTGAAACAGCATGGCGGATTATTAACGGAGAAGGTTCGGAGGCTATAAAAACGGCATGCCTGCTTAATGCGGGGGCTGCTTTGATGCTGGCTGGGGATGCCGGTTCGATAATGGAAGGATATCAGACAGTGTCCAGGCTGCTTGCAGAAGGTAAAGTAAAGGGAAAAGTAAGATCTCTGATTACAGCAGGTACCCTAATGGAGAAAGAAAATGAATAATGGAATCCCTGAACTTCCGGATATAAGGGCAGAAATTGCAGACAAGAGAAGAGAGGATATAATGAGAATGGGACCATCTCAGGGAATTAGTCTGCCTGGAGAAAGACTGTATCCACTGATCCCATTTCTTAAAGATTCTCCGGTAATCTGTGAGGTAAAAAGGCGATCCCCTTCAAATTCCGATATTGATAAGAGTCTGGGTCCGGTAAAGCTTGCAGAGAAATATGCTGCATCGGGTATCAAAAATGTTAGTGTTCTCACTGAGCAGAATTATTTTGGTGGATCTCTTAAGGACATGATTGAAATTAAGAAAGCTTTGCCGGGACTTTCTCTGCTTCGCAAGGATTTTCTTCTTACTGAAGAGGATATAAGAGTCAGCTTTTTGGCAGGTGCAGATGCATTTCTTCTGATTGCCTCCCTTCTGGAAGAAGACCGGATGGAGCAGATGTATAGAATCGGACGTTCCCTGGGGATGGAGGCTCTGGTGGAACTGCACGATAGTGAGGATGTCAAAAAAGCTGGAAGTCTAAAACCGGCAGTTGTGGGAATTAACAGCAGGAATCTTAAAACCTTCAGCATACATCCGCTGCAGCCCCTGAAAATCAGGGCACTTATCGACTGGCCCTGCAGGATTGTATATGAGTCGGGGATTAAGAGCGATTACGATATTGATTTTGCATCGGGAACCGGCTTCCAGGGTGTTCTTGTCGGAGAATCGGCAGTAAGGGATTCCTCATTTGCCAGTAAACTAATAAGAGGATTTAAGGCTGATGCCAAAAGAGACAGCAGATTTGCTTTCTGGGAAAAACTCTGCAAGAGAAGCATCCCCGACAAACCACTGGTGAAAATCTGCGGAATAACAAGGCATGAAGATCTTGAGGAAGTTGTAAAAACCGGAGCAGATGCTGCCGGGTTTATTCTCGCAGAATCACCCAGAAGAGTCAGTACGGATTTCATTCGGAGCTGCAGGCACTTCGATATTCTTAAGGTTGGAGTAGTCGTCCTGCAAAGGGGAATGAAGGTCCCTGGCGAAATTGTCAATCTGCTGGAAGACGGTTCTCTTGATGCCCTCCAGTTCCATGGGGAGGAGCATCCCTCTGAATACCTCCGCTGGCCTGGGTACAAGGCAGTGAGGTTAAAGAATATGGATGATGTCAAGGCTGTAAAAACACTTCCCGGACCGGCAGTGCTAATAGATGCATTCAGTCTCCAAAGCAGGGGAGGCACCGGCAGGAGGATAGATCCGAATCTGGTTCCGGCGGTAAAAGAGCAGCAGGAGTTATGGCTTGCCGGAGGTATTAACCCCGGTAATATAATTGAAATAATCCAGTCTTTTTCCCCGGATCTTATTGATGTATCAAGCGGAGTGGAGGAATCTCCCGGGGAAAAAGACCATGAAAAACTCCGGATCCTTTTTGAGAGGATAAGTGAAGCACAGGAGATGCTGGCTGATGGATAAGCATGATAAGTTTTTCGGAGATTTCGGAGGAAGGTATGTCCCGGAGGTATTAAGATCCCCCCTGATAGAGTTAGAAAAAGCCTACAGGGCCGCCCTGAAAGATCCCGGCTTTATCCATGAGCTGGAGGAGTTCCGGAAGAATTTCATAGGAAGACCGACTCCGCTCCTCTATGCTGAAAACAGCAGCAGAAAAATAGATGGAGCGGATATCTATATAAAACTTGAAGGGCTTGCCAATACAGGAGCACATAAGATAAACAATGCTGTCGGTCAGGCTCTCCTTGCAAGGAGGATGGGCAAAAAAAGAATAATTGCCGAAACAGGTGCCGGACAGCATGGAGTAGCAGTGGCTTCGGTCTGTGCGAGACTCGGCCTTGGCTGTGTCATCTACATGGGGGTTGAAGATATCAGACGTCAGCGTCCGAATGTATACTGGATGGAACTCTTCGGAGCTGAGGTCAGAGCTGTAAGTTCGGGCAGTGCTACTCTGAAGGATGCTGTAAATGAAGCCTTTCGGGACTGGACAGCAAACAGCATGAACACTCATTACCTTTTAGGCTCAGCACTGGGTCCTTCTCCCTATCCTGAAATGGTAAAAGAGTTTCAATCTGTTATTGGTAATGAGGTAAAGGAGCAGGCGGATTTTAGAATAGATGCTCTTACAGCCTGTGTGGGAGGAGGTTCTAATGCCATAGGATTCTTCAGCCCCTTCCTCAGGGATAATCTACCGCGTCTTATAGGTGTGGAGGCAGGGGGAAGGGGGAGGGGATCCGGGGACAATGCAGTAAGAATGAACGATGCCGGAAAAACGGGCATAGTACAGGGGTACAAGAGTTATTTTCTTCTGGATGAAGACGGTCAGGTTCTTCCGACCCATTCGATTTCAGCTGGACTTGATTATCCTGGAATTGGCCCCCAGCTGGCTCATCTTGGTAAGATCGGAAGAATTGAATTTCAGAAGGCGACAGATATCGAGGCACTGGAGGCTCTCAGGTTTTTTGCTGCAAATGAGGGACTCATTTTTGCAATGGAATCGGCCCATGCCGGTGCAGCTGCTATAAGGCTGGCAAAAGAACTTGGCCCCGGGAAAAATATTATCGTTAATATGTCGGGTAGAGGTGATAAAGATATCTTTATTTCAGCCGCTGCTCTGGACGGCATAAAATGGAAAGAATTTCTGATAGAGGAAAGCAGGAGGATAGATGCCTGATAAAAATAAACAAAAAGATAGGATGAATGTGGTAACTCACTTTATTGCCGGATATCCTGATTATGAATCTTCTCTTAATACTGCTATCGGATTGGCCGGGGGTGGAGCCTTTGCCCTGGAAATGCAAATTCCTTATTCTGATCCATCGGCTGACGGACCGGTAATTGAATCTGCATGCAGGACCTCAATAGAAGCCGGTTTCAGGGTGAATGATGCCTTTTGTCTTTTGGAGGAGATAAGAAAATATACTGACATAGCTGTTTATTTAATGAGTTATTCCGGGATAGTATTCAACATGGGCGTTGGGAAGTTTGTCAGGAAAGCCGCGATTTCGGGAGCCGCAGGACTTATTATCCCTGACCTGGTCTCCGGTGCTGATGAAGGACTGTATAAGTATGGCAGGAGTATCGGGCTTCCTGTTGTACCGGTCATTGTCCCCGGAATATCTGATGCAAGGCTTTTGGAAATCCTGGCTGAAAACCAGGAATGGATCTATCTGGCTTTAAGGAGTGGAATAACGGGCAGCACTACAAGGCTCGACAGCAGGAATTTGGGATTTCTTAAGAAACTAAAATCCCATGGAGTCAAAGTAATGGCCGGGTTCGGCATCCGTTCTCCCGGGCAGGTTTCCACCCTCATGCAGCACTGCGACGCGGCAATTGCAGGATCGTTTATTGTTAATGAGCTTGGAAAAGCCAAAGAAGAGGGCAGGTCAATCAGAACTGCTGCAGCGGAATGTGTAAGATTTCTTACCTTTATACCAGTGACCTGATCTATAATAATCAGTGGAGGTATCTGTATTGGCTGAGAATGTCAGGCCATTTATGGTTATCGTTTTTAAAGGGCAAATACCTTCAGCCGGAAGAGGCAATTTCAAGTCTTTTGCACAAAACTATCAATAAAGCCGAAATCAGGAGACGTAAAGATTAAGATCAGTACCCGTAAACATTTCCTCTTAAATTCCTGCCCCCGTCAACGTAAATAACCTGACCGGTAATAAATTTATTTTTAAGCAGAAATATAATAGTACTGCTGACTTCTTCCGGCGTACCTATTCTATTTAACGGATTTCCGGACTTTAGCCGCTCTAATGTTTCTCTAGCCGAATTTTTTTCCGGCAGTATTATGCCCGGAGCAACAGCGTTTACCCGAATACCTGGCGCAAACTCCAATGACATCATTCTTGTAAGACTAAAAAGCATCTGTCTGCTTAGCTGGTAACTAATATGCTTCGGCTCATAATCTGTCATTCTACTGTCCAGAATATTTATTATAGAACCGCCATTACAGAGTTCTTTAAACTTCCTGGAAAGTATAAAAGGAGCATATCCATTTATAGTAATTGTTTGAGTAAGCTCTGACCATGACAGGGTTTCAAGGGTATCTTCCGGATAGATTGACGCGGAGTTAATAAGGAAGTCAAGAGTACCGGTAATTTTCAAAGCTTGATGAATAAGATTGTCTATCCCATTAGTCTTGGAAAAATCATGATGTATTTTAGCCGTTAGTACTCCTTTCCCTTTTAATAGTTTTACCGTTGCATCAGCTTCCTTAGCTGAGTTATTATACTGAATTATTGTATGTATGCCATGATCGGCAAGTGAAAGTGCGACAGCTCTGCCAAGTCGTTTGGATCCACCCGTAATAAGTGCTGTTTTGTTTTTTAAAGAATTGTGCTGCATATTAAATCCTCATTTTACAAAATATTTATATTTTTCGGGTTCCCGTCCGACAATATATATGATATACTGATTTCCGAAAATAGACTAGGAGAAAACAGCAGATGTTAAACCCTTCAGATACAGCAGTTTCAATTGCTCACGCGGTCATATTTTTCTCTACTATAGGGTGTATTATATATGTTCTTTTCCATTGGAATCGGCAGGATGCTTCAACTCCTGCTAATGTAGAAGAAAAAGGACCTGAACACTAATAGCAGTAATGGTTTTTTAAAACTCATTAAGAAGTAGAACCCGGAAGGATCCTACTTCTTTTTTCGTTTGTCGCGAAAGTATAAAAGTTTACCCGGTGAATTGTTTTGAATCCGTTCATCTTTTTCAAACAGATCCGTAGCCTCCATTAATTCTCCCAGCTTTTTATATCCATAATTTCTTGAGTCAAACTCAGGTGATTTCTTTGCGATGTTCTGCCCTACGTTTCCCAGATAAGCCCATCCGCTGTCATCGGCAGAGTCTTCTACTGCGGTCCGCAGAAGAGAGACAAGTTTTGTGTCTTGTTTCAGTTCCCTGGCATTAAACTTTTTGGATGTCGGTTCTTCCGAGGAATCGGCTCTTAAAATTTCTGTGTAAATAAATTTATCGCACGCGACAACAAAGGGTCTGGGTGTTTTAACCTCTCCAAAACCCAATACAAGGAGCCCCTGTTCCCTTATTCGTGACGCAAGCCGGGTAAAATCACTGTCGCTTGAAACCAGGCAAAAACCATTTAATTTCTCCGTATATAGAAGGTCCATCGCGTCAATAATCATTGAACTGTCTGTTGAATTTTTTCTGACTGTGTATCCAAACTGCTGGATTGGTACTATTGAGTACTCCAGCAAGGTTTCTTTCCATCCTTTTAGCTGAGGGCCCGTCCAGTCTCCGTAAATTCTCTTAACACTTGCTATTCCGTATTTGGCAACCTCCGCCAGAAGTCCTTCAATAATAGACGGCTGGGTATTATCCGCGTCTATCAGTACCGCCAGTTTATTTTGTTTTTGAATATCCGTCTCTTCCATTTCATTTTCTCCTTATTATCCAGCAGTAATGTATTTTTTTATTACGCCGGAAATCCAATGGTATAGTTTTTTCAGTTATGTCTTCCATGATGAACCCGGGGAAAGCGTTTTCCTCCATTTTAAATTTTCTAAAGTTCGTGGAAAACAGTAATGTACCGTTTTTTCGCAGTAATACTCCTGCTTTTTCTATAAGATCCTTATAATCCCGCCCTACGGCAAGTGTTTTATTCATGCTTTTTGAATTAGAGAATGTGGGAGGATCAAGAAAGATCAGGTCAAATTGCTTCCGTGCTCTTTCCATCCATGTTAAACAATCCGCTTTAATGAAATTATGATTAGTTCCCGTAAAATTATTCTGTCTCATATTTTCTTTCGCCCATTCAAGATACGTGTTGGATTTATCGATTGTTGTTGTTGTTCGTGCTCCTCCGGAAGCGGCATACACTGTAGCTGTACCTGTATACGCAAAAAGATTAAGGAAATCTTTACCGTCCGCCAAATCTGAGATAATTTGCCTGGTAAGTCTATGATCAAGAAAAATACCGGTATCAAGATAATCTGACAGATTTATGAGAAACGTATGCCCGTTTTCAAACACGGTTTTCCTCTCATCCCTTACGGCAACTTTTTCATACTGTGTTTTCCCCTGTTGAGGTTTTTTTAATTTTAGATAGATATCCCGTTTATGAAGGGAAAGGGTGGATAAAATGCCGTCAAGCATCTCTTTCCGGTGCTGTTCAGCTTTGTTTTTTTCTATCTCTTTTGGCGGGGCGTATTCCTGAAGATGTATCCACTTTCCTTCATAGTAATCAATTGCCGCTGAGTATTCAGGCATATCCGCATCGTAAATTCTGTAACTTGATATACTGTTTTTTGAAGCCCATTTTTTTAAGGTTCTCAGGTTTTTTTTAAGCCGATTGGAGAACATTACCGCTCCCGGGGAGGAAGGGGTCCTCTCAGCTATTTTTTTGTCAATTTTACGTGCTATTCTGTTTTTTTCATCCTGTGAAAATATTTTAAACCCGGCAAGTGTACATTCAATAGGCCCGTTAAACAGTATATTCACCTTTTCCGGCTTTAAACCGATTGCCCTGGAGAGAAGAATATTTCCTGCCAGAATTGATGTATGCCAGTTTTTGAATTCTTTACTTAATACAGACCCAATGTCTTTATACAGAGGGATGAGAGACTCAATTTCATTCATACGTTCACCATAGGGAGGGTTTGAAACGAAAAGTCCCGGTTTTAGATAAGGAACGGAAATATTCTGAAAATTTTTTCTTTCAATGTGGATTATATCTTCAAACCCGGCTGCTTTACTGTTAGCCAGTGAAGCGGCAACAGCATTTCTGTCTTTATCGAATCCAAAAATACGGGGTATGTTCTTTTTCCCCTTCTCCTGCCTTTCACGGGCTTCCCGGATGAGCGACTGCCAGAGAGATGAATCAAATCCCTTCCATTCGGTTAGACCGGAACTGCCCCTAATAAGCCCCGGGGCAGCATCCCCCGCAATCATGGCCGCCTCTATGAGAAGTGTTCCCGTTCCGCAGAATCCATCTACAAAAGATCCGCCTCCCATTGAAATACTATCCCATCCGCTTCTTAAGAGAATGGCTGATGCTATATTTTCTTTTAACGGGGCCGGGCCGCTGATAACTCTGTACCCTCTCCGATGCATACTTTCTCCGGGAAAATCAATGCTTATAACGGCTGAATCCCCCTTTATCAGCAAGTGCAGTGCAATATCGGGATTCCGGTTGTCTATTACCGGTCTGTTGCCGGTCAGGTCCCTGAATTGATCCACTATGGCATCTTTCATTTTTTGTGCTGCAAAATGAGGATGCAGGGCTATTGTGGTCCGGATTAAATCTGTTTTAATGGTAAAGGAATTGTTACAACTGAAGACATCTTTCCACGAAACAACCCTTGTCCCTTCGTAAATATCATCGGGAGAGGTAACAGAAAAAGAGGTAAGCTCGAGAAGCAGTCTGTTTGAGATACGTGACCAGAGGATATGACGATATCCTGTCTCTCGTGAACCGGTAAAAGAAATACCGCCGGGAGTTTCTTTTATATTCTTTCCTCCGAAGGATGTTATTTCAGCAATTGAAAGATCTCCTGTGTTACGGGGACAGGTTGCGAAATAGCGAAAATTTTCATTCATAGATAGTACAGTATATATTGTTAAGCCGAGATATACAATAACTTGTAGTCTTCGCCGGTATATGGTATTAAGTAGGTGGTCGAAATGTAAGAAAAAACTTGTTTTATATATTAAAACGGTGTATCATATAATGAATTCTGTAAGGAAGGAGAGCTTTCATGCGGGGAAAACCAGTAATAGACATTGAACGATGCAAGGGGTGTATGCTATGCAATGCTGCATGCCCGGAGAATATTATGAGTGTAGGTGAATCTTTTAACAGGCAGGGACTGGCTTATGCCATCTGTGTAAACGAAGAAGCATGTACAATATGCAGGTCATGTGCCATCATGTGTCCTGAATCAGCTATTAGAATTATTAAATATCTGGAAGGATGATTGTTATGAGTAATCGAATTCTTATGAAAGGAAACGAAGCAGTCGGGGAGGCTGCTGTTATTGCCGGGTGCAGACATTATTTTGCCTACCCGATTACTCCCCAGAACGAAATTCCGGCTTACATGGCTAAGAGGCTTCATGAAGTAGGTGGAACTTTTCTTCAGGCTGAGAGTGAACTGGCCGCTATCAATATGGTCTTTGGTGCGGCAGCAGGTGGAGCGCGGACTATGACGTCGTCGTCTTCACCGGGAATAAGCCTTAAGCAGGAAGGAATATCATATCTTGCCGGTGCTGAGCTCCCCTGTGTTATTGTTGATATGATGCGCGGCGGACCGGGACTGGGAAACATTGCCGGATCCCAGGCCGATTATTTCCAGGCTACCAGGGGTGGTGGTAATGGTGATTACCGGATTATTGTTCTTGCACCTGCAAGTGTACAGGAACTGGCTGATATAACTGTTGAGGCTTTTGATCTGGCGGATGAGTATTCCATACCTGTTATGATTCTGGGAGATGGATATCTCGGACAAATGTCGGAACCCTTCTCTCTTCCGAAACCGAGCGGGAAATCTTTTAAAAAACCATGGGCTTTAACCGGGGCAAAAGGAAGGAAACCTAATATTATAGCTTCAATGCGGCTTACTCCGGAAAATTTTCTGGAAGAGCATAATCTAAAGTTAAAAAGAACGTACGATTCCATAACCGGGAAAGAAATTAAGTATGAATCCTACCTTATTGATGATGCTGATTACGTTATTGTCGCGTATGGTACGAGTGCGCGGATTTGCCGTTCTGCCATTGGTGAACTGAGAAAAGAAGGCATTAAAGCAGGCCTTTTCCGCCCGATATCATTATGGCCGTATCCATATACTGAATTAAAACAGATTTCTGAAAAAGCAAAGAAAGTGCTTACCGTTGAGATGAGCTTAGGTCAGATGGTTGAGGATGTCCGTCTTGCTGTGGAAAATGATAAAAAAGTTGATTTCTATGGCCGCACAGGCGGAATGCTTCCTGAATCGGATGAAATAATAAGGAGGGTGAGAAGCTATGGAGGCTAAAACCGCTGATTTTAAATATGTTTATGACAGGCCGAAAGCCCTTGTTGATGTTCCAACACACTACTGTCCCGGCTGCGGGCATGGAATTGTACACAAGCTGATGGCTGAAGTTATTGATGAACTTGGAATACGGGACGATACTTTGATTGTTGCCCCCGTAGGGTGTTCAGTTCTTCTTTACAACTATATTGATGTAGACGGATGTGAAGCCGCTCACGGAAGAGCTCCGGCGGTTGCCACCGGGTTAAAGAGAGTGCATAAAGATAAAGTGGTAATATCATATCAGGGGGATGGTGATCTTCTGGCAATTGGTACAGCTGAAACTGTTCACGCCGCAAATCGGGGAGAACACTTTACCACTATTTTCTTAAATAATGCTATCTATGGTATGACCGGAGGGCAGATGGCTCCAACGACTATGGAAGGCCAGATTACTACAACAACTCCATTCGGCAGAGATCCGGCTGATGTTGGTTTTCCTATACGGGCATGTGAGCTCCTTAATACACTGGAAGCGCCGGTATTTATTGAAAGATGTGCTGTTTACGATGTAAAGCATGTTTTAAAAACCAAGAGAGCGATAAAGAAAGGTATTAAAAATCAGATGGAGGGGAAGGGATATTCTTTTATAGAAGTTCTTTCCATGTGTCCGACTAACTGGGGCATCAACCCGGTGAAATCCGCCGAGTGGGTGAAAGATGTTATGGAACCCTATTACAAGCTTGGCAATTTTAGAGACCTGTAGGAATGGAGGTAACAATATGCATGAAGAAATAATTGTAGCGGGATTCGGAGGTCAGGGAGTTATTATGGCAGGGAAGTTACTGTGTCTGGCCGCAATGCAGGAAGGCAGGCATGTTTCCCACATCCCCAGTTATGGAGCAGAAATGAGGGGGGGGACAGCCAACTGTTCGGTTGTTATCTCCGACGATCCCATAGGTTCTCCTGTTGTTCCAAAACCTTCAATAGTGATTGCTATGAACGGGCCCTCTATGAGGAAGTTTGAACCAAGACTTAAGGAAGGAGGGCTGCTTTTATATAACAGCTCACTCATCGATTTTAAACCGGAAAGAAAAGATATTGAAATTATAGCAGTGGAAGCAACAGGTATTGCAGAGAAGGAGGGATCTACCAGGTCTGCCAATATGGCTGCAATAGGACGTCTTCTGGCAGCTAAACCTGAGATTGTCTCACTCAGTACGGTAAAAGAGGCATTGAAGATTGCCGTTTCCAAACGTAATCAACAACTCAATGACTTGAATATAAAAGTACTTGATACTGCCAATGAGTTAAAAAATTAGTATTTTACAATCCCTTATGCAACGGTATATGCACAAAAAGGAGCCGGTTTCCGGCTCCTTTTTTATATCACAACGTATTAAAATTATTCAGATTGAGCGGCTTTCTTTTTTTGATTTGCTTTGTGAGTTTGAATAAGAGGCACAGCAAAAGAGCCAATGGCAAGAAGAAGAAGAATAACACTTGCCGGGCGGGTAAAGAAGATCTTATAACCACCCATAATAACCGCTCTTCTAAAGTTTGTTTCAGCAAGCCTTCCCAAAACCATGCCAAGAACAATCGGGGCGGCCGGGAAACCATATTTTTTTAAAATCCAACCGGCAAAACCAAAACCTATACATGATGCTACATCGAAAAATGAATAATGCACTGCAAAGCTACCAACGATGGATATGGCAAGAATGGCAGGAAGCAGCACTTTTTTTGGAATTATTGTTACTTTTATCCACAGCCTGCTGCCGAAAAGGCCAAGAACAAGCATGATAAAATTAGCAACAAGAAGCGCGGCAAAAAGGGAATAGATTATATCCGGACGGTCAACAAAAAGAAGCGGGCCGGGGGTAATATCATGGATCATCAGTGCTCCAATAAGTACAGCTGTCGTGGCGCTTCCCGGAATTCCAAGTGCAAGAAGCGGTACCAGCGCTCCTCCGACAGAACTGGAATTAGCAGCTTCAGCAGCGGCAACTCCCTCCGGGTTACCCTTCCCGAAGGTCTCAGGATGCTTACTTGTTTTTTTGGCAACATCATAGGAAAGAAAAGCTGCTATTGTTGCTCCTGCTCCGGGAAAAATTCCAATAACTGTTCCAAGAATGGAAGAGCGGAGAATTGTTATCTTCAGCTTCCAGTAATCTCTCATCTTCGGCCATCGGGTCTTTTCGAATTTGGATTCCACTCCTTTCTCCAGTTTATATTCCTCCAGACGGGTAAAAACTTCACTTAGAGCGAAAAGTCCGATAAGCGCCGGAACCAGTGTAAATCCGTCAAACAGCCTATAGTTACCAAAGGTAAAACGCTGTACCCCTGATATGGGATCAATACCAACTGTATTGATTAACAGTCCCAGCATGGCGGCAAGAAAAGCTTTTGCCCAGTTTTTACCTCCCAGAGATGCCACGGTGGCAAGACCAAAAATTGCAAGAGCAAAATATTCTGCCGGGTGAAGTTTGACAGCAAGGCGCGCAAGAGGAACAGAAAAGAAGATAAGGATGACAGTGCCTATTATTCCACCAACCGTTGAGGCAACAAGGGATGTCCCCAGTCCCACCCCCGGTTTCCCCATTCGTGTTAAAGGATACCCGTCAAACGAAGTAACAACGGCGGAAGGTGTTCCGGGAGTATTGATGGTAACGGCTGTAATGGAGCCTCCGTAATTTGCGGCAATATAGATTGATACAAGAAGAATTAATGAAATTTGGGGTGAAAGTTTATAGGTAAACGGTACGAGCAGCGCCACCCCCATCGAAGGCGAAAGTCCCGGCATTGCACCTGCAAGGATACCAAGAACAACACCGGTGACAATGGCCAGAATTGGCTGATACCCCGCAAGGTAGCCAAATCCGGTAATAAGATTAGAAAGTAAGTCCATATCTACTCCTTAGCCGAAAATCCAGGTTATAAGTTTACCTGTTGGAAGGGGAACGTACAGTAATTTATAAAACGCAAAGTAAGAAAACAACAGCCATCCGGTAGTAAGAGATATCATTACTTTCCAGTTCCGGTATGAGAGATAATACATTCCACCTATAAGAAAGAGAACAGTAGAAATAAAATAACCTATATACTGCATAAGAAAAAGATACCCAATGGTAAAACCGAAATAGATAAGAACAACATCTACACGACCCCATTTAGGGTCCCTGGCTTCTTTTTTTAGAAAAGCCTGAATAAAGAGCAGTATACTGAAGGCAAAGATTCCTATAATCCAGAGAAGCGGAACAACCCCTGCCCCTACTCCTATCTCTTTTTTTGCAGGGAAATTTAGCAGAATAATTAAAAAAACAAAAGCTAGTTCTATAAAAAAGAGAGGAACCATGATCCGCCCTGTGTATTCTTTTCTTGACGAACGGATGATAGCAAAAAGGACTATGCCTAAAATAATGAGCATTATACTTAAAAGGACAAATAAGCCTGAACCCTGTCCAAAATATTTTATCAATTTCATTTTATTGGCCTGTTTTATAAGAAAAAGATTTGGAAAAAGGAACAGGCTGCTGTAATACAGCCTGCGCCTTACATAATGAGTTTATTCTCTGATACTTATCTGCCTAACGTTTCTTTATATCCGGCATAATCTTCTTCAACAAGTTTATTGAATTTATCTTTTGTGTAGTGGACAAGCTGGTTTCCTTTCGGCGCATATGCTTTAATCCAGTCTTTGTCTTTTGAAATCTTTTCAAAAAGATCATTGTACCATGCAATAACTGCGTCTGATGTTCCTTTTTTAACAGCAAAACCTCTCCAGATAATTTCTCCCGCGACACCCTTTACCCCAAGTTCTTTAAAAGTGGGTACATTGGGGAACTGGGGAAGCCTTTTATCAAGACAAACTGCAGCAATACTGAAATCCGGTTTTCCAATAATTTCTCCGGGATTTCCCGTATATGTTGCACCCTGTTTTCCGAGGAGGGCCGCTTTTGCCTTTCCACCGCTCGCGAAAGGTACCCAGGTTGCCTCAATACCTGCCGCTTTCCAAATCCGCATAGCAGTAACATTGTCAAGACCGCCTGCGGCTGGTCCCAGCCAGAGCTGTTTTCCTCCCTTCGCTTTAGCATCAGCTACAACCTGAGCCCATGTAACAATATCTGTCTTGTTGTTGGTGATAACACATTCAGGATCAATCTGCATCATTGCAATCCAGTCAAACTCTTTGGTCGGATTGATTTGAGAACCAGTGGAGACAAGCTTGGAAATATTCGACTTGGTAACATACATAAGGGTATAACCGTCGGCTGGCATACTTTTAACATATTCCATTGTTACAATACCGCCTGCTCCAGGCTTGTTCTCTACAACGAATGTTGCCTTTGTATACTTCGAGGCAATATCCATTGCTTTTCGGGTTAAAATATCTCCGGCACCGCCGGGCCCTGTGTAGACAATGACATGTATTGGCTTTGCGGGAAAAGTCGATGCAGCCCCCTCTTTACTGCCAGTGGCAAAAAGGGAAACAGAGAGAACTATGCCTAAGAGAGCGATAACAAGTGCTTTCTTCATACTGAACTCCTTGAAAAAATAGAAATTTTGATAATACAACCAATTATACCCTTACAGGATAAATAATCAATATCCATCCTTATTCTGTACTATATAATGGTCAATGTAAAATTAAATTTTATTATAAAAACTATTAAAAACTTTGATATATTGAATATCTTCTTTTTATTGACAGATGGGTCATAATGAGCGAGGATTTGATTAAATATTTTCCAAGGAGAAAAATAATGAATACTATTCTCAATGAGTTCCTGCAATCTGCAAGGGCAGGATTTAGTACTGATACAATGACAACGGCAGTGATTGGCAACGAGGCGGCTGATCTTGATTCCATGGCTTCCGCTCTGACATATGCGTATTTCCTGAAAGAGAGAAAACTGTCTGAAAATCCTATTCCTCTTATAAATATTCCTTCCGGAGATTTTAAACTTAGAACGGAAGCTGTTTTCCTCTTTAAAGAAGCGGGCATTAATCCTCAAAACCTTATTTCTGTTGAGGATATTGATTTAGACACACTTAATAATAAAGGTAATTTGAAAATAGTCCTGACTGATCATAATAAATTAGGATCACATCAGGAGAAGTATAAAGATGCTGTTATTGAGATTCTTGATCATCATACGGATGAAGGAGAGTATTCTAATAATGTAAAAACGGATATTCGTCCGGTGGGTTCAGTCTGTACGCTCGTTGCTGAAAGGTATCTGGCAGAAGATCCCGGGTTATTGAATGAATCTGTAGGGACTCTTCTTCTGGGGACGATTCTTCTTGATACTGTTGATCTTGACCATGATGCGGGAAGAGTTAAGCCTGAGGATGAAAAAGCTGCATTTGCTTTAATTAAAAAGCTTGATCTGAATAGAAAAGATCTTTTTAATAAGCTTCAGTTTGAGAAATTCAATGTTTCATCTCTTGACAGTTATGACTTGCTGCGGAAGGATTATAAAGAATGGGACTTCGGTGGAAAAAGGTGTGGTATCGGGTCGGCATTACTGCCTGTATCCGAGTGGTTAAAAAAAGATGCGGATATAGTAGCGTCCTTTGAAAGGTACAGAAAAGAAAGAAAACTTGAAGTGCTCATCTCCATGAATGCTTTTACGAAGCCTTCTTTTACCAGGAATCTTATTGTGTATGTTCCCGATACGATGCTTCGGAAGAAACTTATAGATTTTATAGAAGGAGCGGATCTGGGACTTGAGAAAATTGACAGCAGTGCTGTTAAAAATAATGCTCTTATCAATGTATATAATCAGAAAAATTTGGGTATCTCAAGGAAAAAACTTCAACCGCTTCTCAAGGGGTTCTTTGAATAGCAAAGAATACTTTTTAAGAGGTGCCGATACATGAGAGTTCCATTGTTGTAAAATGGAGGATAGCTCAACTCTCTGTTTTATTAGTTTCTCTCTTTTCCAGAAGAAAATCAAAGAAAGCTTTTTGAGAGGATGAAAGCTGCTTATTTTTATGGTGGACAACATGGATATATCGGTAGAAAGGGTAATCAGATATGGAGAGTGTTTTAATCCATCCCGATTCCGCCTCTTTTTTTATTTCAAGATAGCTAAAAAAAGCTATACCGAGATTTTTTTCCACCAGGGACTTAATCATCGCTTTGTTGTCAATTTCAAAAGCAATTTTATAAGGAATGTTAAGCCGGTGAAACAGTTTATCAATCGCCTGGCGGGAAACTGTATTCTTTAATGAAACAATAACCGGCTGGTTTGAAAGATCACTGACGGAAATGGAGCCTTTATCCGCCAGCGGGTGATGATTGCTCATTGCAACAACTATTTCATCTTTATAAATCATTGTTCCTTCAATATCCGATGTTGTCAGCTCAGGAGTGCTTGCTCCAATAATTCCCATATCAATTTTGTTTGCTTTCATCAAATCTATAATTGTAGACGACTTTTCAGCTATAATGGAGAAATCTACTTTAGGGTACTTTCTGAGAAATGATGCGATACGTGAAGGGATTAACCGGGCTCCGGGGAGTTCACTCACCCCCAGTTTTATAGCGCCCTCTCCCGCTTTTTTAAGCATATCAACAGCACAATACGATTCAACCAGTAAGTCAAGTATATTTTTTACATAGGGAAGAAGAATCTCTCCTGCCTGCGTCAGTTGAATTCGCCTTCCAATTCTGTCAAAGAGTTTTGTTTTGAAATTATACTCAAGGTCCTTAATCTGTGTACTTACAGCCGGCTGGGTTAAAAAAAGAACTTCCGCCGCTTTACTGAAACTTTCCAGTTTCGCAACGGTATAAAATGACTTCAACTTGTACAGTTCCATAAAGAATCCTCTTGTGTATAGTGTAAAGCATAATAATAATTTATAAAAGAAATAATTTAATTTAATTAGACTTAAAGAAGTAATCAAATTATGATATAAATCATTCTATCACCATATTTTGTTCAGGAGTAGGTTATGAATCTATTTTTCCAGCGTGCCCGTAAAATTGAGGGAAATATTGATAAGTATCTTGATAATATACTGAAAGCGGTTTTAACGTTCGATCTGGGTATTAAAGAGTATATGAATGAGAAATATGAACTTTTTGAAGAAAAATTTAAGGAAACCAGTAAACTTGAAAGTGAAAGTGATGAACTCCGAAGGGATATAAAATACACACTCTACAAGGAACTTCTCATTCCTGATGCCAGGGGGGATGTTCTTGGCCTCATAGAAACACTGGATGATGTTATTGATGTGACTGAAGAAGTTTTACGGGAATTTTCAATAGAAAAACCGAAAACTCTCGGTGATTTTAAAGAGGATTTTTTGTCTCTTTCCGAAAAAGCGGTCCGGACGGCGCAGGAACTTGTTTTTGCTTCCCGGGCATTTTTCAGGGATATAAATAATGTTCATGATTTTATAACTCAGGTCCACTACTGGGAACATGAGGCGGATAAGGTCGAGGAACGGATAAAACGGGCTGCGTTTGCCTCTGAAAAAATAGAAAAATTCAGCTATAAGGTTCAGGTCCGGTATTTTGCCGAGCGGATTTCTCTTTTGGCGGACACAGCTGAAAGTGTTGCGGAAAGACTTGATGTGTATACCATCAAACGAAGTATTTAGGGGAACGGCCGCATGGGAACAACGTTATTATTTTTAACAAGTGGTCTTTTTCTTGGCTGGTCGCTGGGGTCGAATGACGCGGCGAATGTCTGGGGTACGGCTGTCGGTACCAGAATGGTCAGGTTCAAACAGGCAGCACTCATTTGCAGTATTTTTATTATACTGGGTGCGGTGGTAAGTGGCGCCGGCGCTTCTCATACTCTGGGAAAACTCGGTGCAATTGGTACTCTTGCCGGTGCTTTTACCGTAGCTCTGGCTGCGGCATTTTCGGTATACTGGATGACACGTCTGGCACTCCCCGTTTCAACAACCCAGGCAATAGTTGGTGCAATACTGGGGTGGAATCTGTTTGCCGGTACAGGAGTTAATCTTAAGGCTTTGGGCAAGGTAATGGCAACATGGCTCTTTTCTCCGGTACTTACCGCTTTCTTTGCTTTTATATTATATTTTTTGGTGATCTTTATTCTAAAAAGAATAAAGATCCATCTTATCCGGATGGACGGTTACATCAGAGCGCTTCTCATTATCGCCGGAGCCTTCGGATCATACAGCCTTGGGGCGAATAATATTGGAAATGTTATGGGAGTTTTTATAAAGAGCGCGGCAGGTGATTTTCCCACATTTTCACTTGGTTCTGTTTTTACGTTTGGCGGAGTACAGCAGTTATTTCTTTTAGGAGGAATTGCCATAGCAGTGGGAGTATTTACCTATTCAAAACGGGTCATGATGACGGTTGGTACGAATATCTACAAACTCTCTCCGGTAACGGCTTTTATTGTTGTTCTTTCGAGTTCAATTGTACTTTTTCTTTTTGCTTCCCAGGGGCTGAAAGATTTTCTTGTTGGACATAATCTTCCTTCTTTCCCACTGGTTCCCGTATCAAGCTCCCAGTCAATTGTTGGGGGTGTTATTGGCATAGGCCTTGCTAAAGGTGGTCATAATTTAAACCTGAGTGTTCTTGGAAGAATTAGTATTGGTTGGATTGCAACTCCAGTTATTGGAGCGGTGGTTGCTTTTATTGCTTTATTTATTGTCCAAAATGTATTTGGACAGGTAGTTTATTAAATAAATTTTTCAAAGGAGAAAAAAATGGGTAAACCAAATTTGGAAATTGGTGTGCAGTCTGATCCGCGATTTGAATTCAGAACATTTGGAAGAAATTTTAATGAAGCCTCATTCAGGATGGCACGTCTTTCAGCCCCTGTTCCTGAAAAGGTATGGGAAAGGCATTCAGAAGAAACATACATTGTTTCAGCAACGAATAATAAGAATAATACCAAAATCAGAAATGGTAAAATGGATATTAAAACGTTTGTTCAGGAAAAAGACGGACTTGAGCAGTGGAATCCGCTTATGAAAGGTGAATTTCCTATTTCAAAAAAGACTCTTGAAGAAGAAGTTTTTCCTGCTTTTATGGTGACGATGCCTGAGCTTAAAAAAGATACCTATTCGCTTAATGAGTTTATTGTCATGGTAAAGAATCACAAAGACCTGCAGGCTGTCAGTGTTGAAAAGCAGAGGTATGGCTATTCCGTAAACGGTACAATATGCGAAGTGGCAAATGTATGGATTAATGGCGCAAAGGTCGTTACTATTAATTCGGAATCAACGGTAATTGCTGATATTCTTAAAACCCTGAAAGATGTTGGCCTTGAAGGAATTGAAAATATAAATTATTTGCAGGCAGTTAAACGTGTTATCGGGATGATTGATAAACCATTAAGTAACTAATAAAAATACATTTACATACTAAAAAAGGCTGCCGAATGGCAGCCTTTTTTAACACTTCGGTTTAAAGTGTCAGATATGAAAGCGAGGGCTTTAAAGCATCTCACCAAACTTTTTCATAAAAGCCATCCGTTTCTTTGCATCTTCTGCAGCGGCATCATACAGTTTTTCCGCTTCTTCAGGTGCTGTTCTCCGGAGAGCAGTGTATCTCCGTTCACCCTTTATATACTCTTTATAATCCAGCTTTGGTTCTCTCGATTCCCATGTGAACTTTTTTCCTTCTTCCGCAAGAGGATTGTACCGGTATAACGGCCAGTAACCTGCTTCAACGGCGCGCTTTTCTTCAGACTGCGACTGACTCATGTCAAAACCATGGGCAATACAGGGTGAGTAGGCAATAACAATAGATGGACCCGGATAGCTTTCCGCTTCCATTAAAGCTTTTTGTGTTTGTGACCTGTTTGCTCCCATTGCAATTGATGCCACGTAGACATATCCGTAGCTCATACACATCAGACCAAGATTCTTTTTAGGAAGACGCATACCGGCATTGGCAAATTTTGCAACTGCTGCTATTGGAGTTGATTTTGAAGCCTGACCGCCGGTGTTTGAATAAACTTCCGTATCAAGAACAAGGATATTAACATTCTTTCCTGAAGCAACAACATGATCAAGTCCGCCATAGCCTATATCATACGCCCATCCGTCACCGCCAATAATCCATACACTTTTATCTACAAAGTAATCTTTTAGCTCAACAAGTTTGGCGAGTATTTCCTTTTTCTCTCCGGAAGCTGAAGCAAGCTCTTTTTCGAGAAGGGCTCCTGTTATAGTCTGTGCTGTAATAGCTTCGGTATCTTTTTGGTCCCAAAGTTCCTTGTTTCTCTTTAGTGCGGTTTCAAGTTCGGCCGTCGTTCCTATTGAAAGCAGTTTTTCGAGAGATATTGTAAGTTGGTCCCTGTTGCTGTCTACTGCAAGACGCATCCCCATTCCGTATTCCGCATTATCTTCAAAAAGTGAGTTTCCCCATGCGGGGCCGCGTCCTTCTTTTGTTTTGCAGTAGGGAATAGTAGGAAATGTTCCTCCGTAAATTGAAGAACAACCCGTTGCATTTGCCGCAATCATGTTATCACCGTACAACTGGGTAACAAGCTTAACATAGGGAGTTTCCCCACATCCGGCACAGGCTCCTGAAAACTCAAAGAGGGGTTTCTTAAACTGGGCTCCTTTGAAAGTAGTTTCCTTTACGCCGTCAAGTACGTTATCCGGCAGCGCGTCAAAAAACTTCGCGTTGTCAATTTCACCTTTGTCTCTTTCAACCTGAATGGGGCTCATAACAAGGGACTTTACTTTTGAAGGGCAGACATCAACACAAACACCACAGGACTGACAGTCTTCCGTATAAATCTGGATTTTAAACGCAAGGTTTTTATCATTTTTGGTTATTGATTTTAAGGTGGTGAATGTTGCGGGTGCATTCTTAAGATCATCCGGAGAAATCTGTTTAGCCCGTATTGCAGCGTGCGGGCATGCCATGGAACACTGGTTGCACTGGATACAGTTTTCAGAAATCCAGTTGGGAACATAAGCCGCGACACCTCTTTTTTCAAGCGCTGCAGTGCTGAGAGGCAGTATCCCGTCAAATGACATTTTCGAAACAGGAATGTCATCACCTTTTAGATGCATACTGGGTAGTACTACATCTTTGGCAAAAGCAGAAGCATTATCAGGAATAAGCTGGGGAGGTTCGTAGTTTTTTACTGTGGATTGGGGAATAACAACTTCTTCAATAGCAGAGGAGGCTCCATCAACCGCCGCCCAGTTCATCTTTACTATATCTTCACCTTTTTTAATAAATGACTTATGAATATAATCTTTTATCAGTTTGATGGACTGATCCTCAGGCAGAATACCGGATATTTTAAAGAAAGCAGCCTGCATTACCGTATTGATTCTCATACCAAGCCCCGCTTTTTCAGCGATTTTTAAGGCATTGATGTTATAGAATTTAATTTTTTTCTTTATAATAGTTTCCTGCATCTCTTTTGTCAGGTGTTCAAAAACTTCGGATGTGGGAATAATTGAATTAAGAAGGAATGTTCCCTCTTCCTTAAGAGGTCCCAGCATATCGTATCTTCCAATATATGCCTGATTATGACAGGCAACAAAATCAGCAGCATCGATAAGCCACGGCATATTCACCGGGCTGTCGCCGAAGCGCAAATGAGAAATTGTAATACCACCTGATTTCTTGGAATCATACACAAAGTATGCCTGGGCATTTTTATCAGTGCTCCCGCCAATAATTTTTATGGAGTTTTTTGCGGCCCCGACAGTTCCGTCAGCACCAAGTCCCCAGAACATACAGCTGATAACATCTTTCGGTGTAACATCAATATTTTCTTTTATTAAGAGTGATTTGTTTGTTACATCATCATTTATACCAACGGTAAAGTTATGAAAACAGGCACCGTCAAGATGGTCAAAAACCGCCTTTACATGACTGGGGTTAAATTCTTTACTGGAGAGTCCATAGCGCCCTCCAATAATTTTTATATCCCGTCCGGCCAGGGATGCAACAACATCAAGAAAAAGAGGTTCTCCTATAGCTCCCGGTTCTTTTGTTCTATCGAGAACAGCAATTTTTTTGCAGGTATCCGGAATAGCACCTATTAATGCTTCCACAGAGAATGGACGGTAAAGCCGAACTTTAATAGCTCCGAGTTTTTCTCCGCGTGCGTTCAGATAGGCAACGGTCTGTTCAATGGTATCACAGGCGCTTCCCATGGCAATGACAACTTTTTCCGCATCAGGAGCACCAATGTAATCAAAAAGATGATAGGCGCGGCCGGTGAGCCGGGCAACTTTATCCATATATTCCTGAACAATCGCCGGTGTGGCATCGTAGTATTTGTTTACTGTTTCTCTCCCCTGGAAGAAAACATCGGGATTCTGGGCTGCAACTTTTATAATAGGTTCTTCCGGACGCATTGCTCTTTTTCTAAACTGTTCGATGTACTGAGGTTCAACAAGTGTTTTCATATCTTCGAAAGAAATTTCTTCCACTTTCTGGATTTCGTGTGACGTACGAAAACCGTCAAAAAAACTTAAAAAAGGAATTTGAGTCTTTAATGTGGAGAGATGGGCAACAAGAGCCATATCCATTGTTTCCTGGATCGATGAAGCTGCCGTCATGGCAAACCCGGTATTACGGGTCGACATAACATCGGAATGGTCGCCGAAAATGGACAGTGACTGTGCTGCGAGAGAACGGGCGGATACATGAAAAACAGTTGGAAGCATCTCTCCTGCTATTTTGTGCATATTGGGAATCATGAGCAGTAAACCCTGGGAAGCAGTAAAGGTTGTTGTAAGAGCACCTCCGCTCAATGAACCGTGAACCGCTCCGGATGCGCCGCCTTCCGACTGCATTTCACATACATCTACCGTCTTACCAAATAAGTTCTTAAGTCCTGTACTTGCCCAGGCATCAGCATACTCCCCCATTGGAGATGAAGGGGTAATTGGGAAAATAGCTGCTACTTCACTGAATGCGTACGCAACATGCGCTGCAGCTGTGTTGCCGTCAATGGTAATCATCTTTTTTTTAGACATAACAATCCCTCTATTATAATTAGAATTTATAACTTTAGTATAAGTTTTTATGAAGCAAGCGACAAGGTATAAATAGCATGTATTACTCAATATTAATGCTGTTTTATTGTGAGGTATATACTTTAAACTAATCGTATATGAGTTTCAAATATTCCAATTTTGCAAATATTAATAACAAATTCGAACTTATTCCATTTTTTCTGCTGATTTTTGTTTCAGAATGTAAAGAATTAAGTATCTGCTTAATTGTCCCGGCATGCTTTTCCAAAGAAAAGCGATTAAGATCCGGTTTTATACACTTTTCCCCGTGAAAGGAAAGAATAGTTTTAATATTCCGGATAATCATACTGTTTGCTGACTGCACAGTATAAAGCAATTCCTTATCTTTTAATTTTTCCAGAAATGAAAGCTGCATGTCCACTGAGAGAAAAGAGAAATCAATAAACTTTTCCGCAATCATGCCGGTTAGTTCATTCTTCAGTTTTAAAACCGCCTGTTCGGTAATGAACCTGGATATTCCGGCAATTTTTTGAAGATACTGTTCTTTTAATATTACTTTTTCATACTTTTCTACAGGGACCCGGATATCCGTATAGAAATGTGCATTTTGATGAGCAAAGATAGTTTCAGTACCTTCGAAAATATCAAGATAGCGCGCAAGGAGAGGTTTTTCCCACTGAAGCGCGTTGATAAAGAGATATCCAAATCCTTCCTGCACTGAGGAAGAGAGAATTCCTGAACTCGCCGCAATTTGTTGAAAAAAATCAATTCCTGCTTTTTTACCCTTTACTCCCGAGGCAAATACTCCCTGAATAAGACCTTCCGTGAACGCGTAGTCCACTTTTCGTGAATAGTCTCTCTCTGCAGTGGATATTCCCGGAAGTGTGATAAAAAGGTTTACTTTTCCCGGCAGCAGACGGGTTATAAGACCCGCTTCCAGAACATTTTTCCTGCGAATTGATCTTACAGGATATATGAGTACTGGTCTGCCGGGAAGATATGACGGTTCTGTTTTAGTAAAGAAGATATCAAGTTTTTTATCGGGAAAGGTATTTGGCAGAGGAGGGCTCTCCTCAAGGGGATTTTCCAATAAAAAAACCTGATTTTTAGAAATCCCCGCGGAAATAAGAAGTTTTTTATCCCGGGCATTGATAACGACATACCTGACATTAGGTGAGAGCGGGTAGAGCGGTTCAGTTCTAAGCTGCTTGAGTTCCTTTATATACTGATAACGGCCGCATTCCGGAAAATCATGAATCTGAAATATTATTTTTATAGTTGGAAATGTTTCTGCGACGGTAATGAGTGATCTGGTAAATACAGGATTCTTTCCCAGTTGAAAGTTGTGTATCCACCAGATACTGTCAGGAAATCTTTTTGTAAGTTTTTGAGTAAGTTCCTTGCTATTCGGAGGTGTTGCCTGTTCCGAAAAGTAATCCAGTTCGGGCATTACTTCCAGACTCAGTTTTGTTTGTTGTATTAAATGCTCCGGTACTTTCGCTTTTATTGTATCCATAACCTGAGTGGAGTTTTCTTTTTTACCACATACCAGTGTGATATTAGTGATTTCAGGGATGTATTTCAGTATACTAACGACAGAAGAGATGATTACCTGGGTAACTCCACCGGGAAGAAGGTGATAATGGAAAATTGTAATTTTCACTGTATCAGCAGTTTCCTGAATGGCCCCAGATATTTGAAATTATCTCATTAAGTCTGTGTTCCAATACTGTGTAGGAGTAGTACTTCAGGCTCAGTCTGTAATTTTCCTCAGTTATCTCTTTTATTCGTTCAGGGTCATCAAGTAAATCATCCATTTCCCGTACCGTTTTATCTGAAATAAAATTATCCATTTCCACTGCTTCAAAACCCTTTGGTTTTATATCAAAACTATAGATTGAATAATTATTTACCAGTATTGGTTTTTTAAAATATACCGCTTCCAGAAATGCGTTACCGAAGCCTTCCTGAAGGGAAGGGTAGGTGACAAGATCCGCGTAGGGGTAGATATCTTCAAGAGTATAGATTTTTTTACCATCTTTTGTGACTTCGCGCTTGTCTCCGATTCTGTTATCAACAAAGAGGGCCCGAATTTTTAAAAGGTCCGCGAACTCTTTGACCCGCTGCTCGTATTCATACCCTTCATCACCGGACGCGTGGCTAATAACAAGTACGGCTTTGCGTTTCATTCGGGCAACAAGTTCTATGGCGTGTTCAATCCCCTTCCGCTGAACAACCCGTGTGGGTTGAAGAACAAAGAGCTCATTATCTTCTATTCCCAGATCTTTTCGCACGTCTTTATTGTATTCATCAAAATGAGGATGCGGGTGTTCAAAATTCATGACATTAGGGATGAGGGTGGATGAAATGCCTGTCCGTAATGCCAGTTGATTTTGGGCTGAAGTATTAATAACTACATGATAAATGGAATTCAGATGGGGTGGATAGGCAGCATTCAGATAATCCCACACACAGTTTCTTAAAAATCGTTTTCTTTCCCAGAAAAAATCATGGTGGTGAGCGATAACCGGCATATTAGTTTCCGCGATAACTTCCGTTAAGGCAAGCGCAAGCGGCACATGCAGAGGAATGGTAAGGGTATTCTCGGGAATCAGAAGGTCAAGGTTGAATTTATCAATAAACTCATAAATCCTGTCTTTCAGTAGATCTCTGAAAGTATGAATATCCTGTGAAAGTTTACGTGGCCTGCTTTCGGTTCCGTCAAAACTCTGACGATACAAACGTAAAGCTTCAGGATGTTTAAAATGTGTTTCCGGTACTATGAAAGAATGGTCGGCAGGGGTATCAAGTTCACCCGCCATAAAAAAATTTTCAAACCCGAAACGGGAAAAAATTTCCGCCCATTTTTTTGTTTCCAGCGAAACGCCGTCGGTTCCTGAAATTCTGAATGATATAAATCCCACATTGCGTTTTTCCATGGTTACCTGCCTTTACTGTGAGTTCCCCAAGCTGGATGAGAAAACTCAAAGATTCATTCTAGGTATTGTAGTATATATCAGCGTTACGTCAAGAAAATATAAAAAAAATATGATTTATTTCTGGAAACAGGCTTTCACTTGAAGTAATATACTGTAGGCTCAGGGTATAAAAAAAACTTATTCCTTTTTTTTGAGGATATTTTATCAGTCAATAGGACTACTGTTTTCGTTGCCAATAATAGGAATAGTAAAAGTAAATGTTGATCCTTTATTTAATCCAT
>CAYSXD010000001.1:0-12012 GCA_964434925.1 uncultured Spirochaetaceae bacterium | reverse complement strand
TTTCGTTCATCGGCTATTATCAATTTGGGAACGTCTTCAATATTTTTCGTTACAGTAATACGCTGTTTTAATACATTTTCCTCTATTATTTTTAAACTATTTTCCAGGACAGACTTTAAATTTACTTTCCCGGTTTCCAGAGCCATTTTGCCGGCTTCAATCTTAGAAATATCCAGAATATCATTTATCAGAGAAAGAAGATGCTTACTGCTTGTAAGAACATCACCAAGATACTCTTTCTGCGTAGGATTTATATCTCCGGCAATACCGTTTTCAACCAGTTGGGTAAATCCAATAATATGGTTCAACGGTGTTCTAAGTTCATGACTCATATTAGCCAAAAATTCAGACTTGGCAATATTTGCTGTTTCTGCAGCCTCCTTTGCCCTTCTTAAATCTTTCTCGGTCTGTTTACGAGCTTTTAAGAGGTCGTCCAGCTCCCATTTAATAAGATCAATGGCATCGAATACGGAAGAATAGGGATGAGAAGGGTTACCGGGTTTTCTTTCAGAATGTTTCTCATCATTCCAGTTGATTTTAGCAATATACTGAAGGAGTTCATCTCTATAGACTCTTTCTTTGGAAAATGAAGATGATTTATTTTTTGATTTGTTTTTTACACCATAAGAAAATGCAAAAGAAAGGGCATCTTCCTTATTTTCTGAAACATGTACTTCAAATGGAACAAAAGGTATTGCCAGATAAACTCCTGCTCTTAACATCCTGCTTACACCATAGAAAATAAATACTCTAAAGGGGTATTTTTTATATAGTTTCTGTATAGCTGATATATATAATATTCGGGATTTCTGATGGGTTCCTTTCGAATTCTCCAATCCAAGAATATAAATATAGGGTTTACCCCGAAGACTCATGGCTTCTATGGCCCTTTCCTGTAATTTAATAGAGGGTTCAATATACTTTTCTTCCAGATAGCCCCCTGACACTCCATGAAGAATATTATTGCCGATAATCTCAAACTGTAAGTAAAAATCCCCATTCCGGAAGGACCACTCCGGCTCGTTGTAAATGGGGGATCCTGTTGGCGGGTATATTTTTTTTAATTCCAAGTCACCCATTTCTTTATAATTATAAATATCGCTTGTATGATCTTCTGAAATATCCGTTCTATTAACTGATAATACTCTTATTGCGTATTCAATTGCATCTTTATAATTACTGGCAATTTTTAGCTCAAACTTTAGTACTCTTAGATGCCTGCCAAGACCTATACTGAATTTTAGCAACTTTGATACACCATAAAAAATTATTGTCTCAATATTATTACTATACTGAAGATAGTCAATGAGATACTTTCGTGCTTCTCTGGTTATATAGTTAATGTCTGAAATGTTGTCAATAAGTACATATTTCTGTCCTGCAGGTATTATTTCATCGATAATTGTATCTGCAAACGAAAGTACTTTTTTCATATCCGAAAGGGTTATATTACCCGAAGAAGATGCCAGGATGATTCGATCTCCCAATATTTTGGCTGTTGCAGTATAATCTTTACCAAATCTGACATTGGTCCATTCCGGTCTGGTTTTAATAATTAAACCTGATATGGGACAAAGCTGATTATTTACAGGTGTTAAGGGACCTTCATGATTACTGTTTATTATACCGGAAGGCTTTTTCCCATCAACCTTTTCTGAATAATGATTCCGGGAATCAGGAACAGATCCCGAGGATTCAGTCTTATTATTCTGCAACATCCTCTTAGCATATATGACCGCGTCAGAATAATTATTAAATATTTCCACATTAAATTTTGGAGTCATAATTAGTTTTTCAAAGTTAATACTAAATTTAACCAATGGAGAGGCACCATAAAAAACCAATCCCAGCATATTTTTTATATTTGCATAATAATTAGTGAAATACTTATGTGCTTTTCTTGTGGTATACTTAAATCCTGCTATATCATTTAACAGGATAAACCCCTGACCTTCAGGTATCATTTCATTTAGAATATCATTGTTAAAGGATTGTATCTCTTTTATAGTCTGTAGATTTGCACTACCCGAAATTATTGATAAAAGTATTTTATCTCCAAGCATCTTGTATGTAATCTTATATTTTTTACCAAATCTGACATTGGTCCATTCCGGTCTGGTATAGACAGGTAATCCTGTCACAGGGCAAACTGCACCTGTTCCCAGTTTATTTCGTTTTCCAATATTTTTTTTCAATAAAATTATCCCTTTTAACCAAAAGACATCCAGATCTATGGAAATAATCATTTCCCGTCTTTATATGTCGAGGCTAATTCTATTTCCCCACTCCTGAGTAAAACAATTACCCGCCCTGAAAGTCGTAATATAACAAAGCCAGTATTACTCACTTTTTAGTTATATGTCAAACCGGAAAGGAAGTAATAGTATTTTCCTCCCTTTGGGAGGTAGTTTGTATTTGGGGCATGTGGGCATTGTTGTGGACACTGCTCCATTGTTTATTCCCCACCTTATCTGAACGCTGAAGCACTATCATAAATAAAATGAAATGTTATAGTATAAAGGACATATGAAACAGAAATATGATGTACAAAATAAGAAACTTCTCTGGAAAGACCTTGACCGCAGGAAACTACAGAGCTGCAGGATCTTTGATCTTTATGAAGTGAAACGTCTTTCTCCTGTAGGAAGGGAGCGTTCCTTCTATCTTCTTGATGCTCCGGACTGGATAACTGTTATTCCTATCTTAAAAAATGAATCCGGGGAAGAATGTTTTTTGATGGTGGAGCAGTTTCGCCACGGCAGCAGCAGCCTTACTCTCGAATTTCCCGCCGGTATTGTTGATGAGGGAGAAAATCCCCGTGATGCCGCTCTACGGGAACTGGAAGAGGAAACGGGATACAAAGCGGGAAAAATTGTAAAACTGGGGGAAGTTTCTCCCAATCCCGCTTTTATGAATAATATAACCCATACATTTGCCGCTTTTAACCTGGATTTTGTTGCAGAGCAAAACCTTGATGAAGATGAGTTTATTCATTTCAATTCTGTTCCGGTTATTGAGGTACAGCAGGAGATGGGAACCGGCCGCTATTCAAATGGAGTAATGATGATGGCCCTGGCCTACTACAACCGTTGGCTTAAAAACCGGTAACTGTACTGAAGCTACGCAGAAGTGGGAAAGAGAAAACTTTATAAGATTCGATGATTATTTATTTCATTGTGGTTATCTATAATTTTTTTGGTGTTACTAGTATCTGCGGGAAAAGAGTATTTTCAGAGTATTGAAGATTTTCCAATAAAACCGTTGAAGGGCGGAAAGCCTTTCTGATAAGGCATGACTCGCTGCTCTTTAAATTTTATGCTTATTACTCTATATTAAAGGGCATGAAAAAACTGCCATTGGGTATATCCACTTTCCGTGACATAATCGAAGACGGTTATCTGTACGTAGATAAAACACGCTTCATTTACAAGATCGTTAATGAGGGTAAATTCTACTTTCTTTCCCGGCCACGGAGATTCGGCAAGAGCCTTACCTTAAGTACTATAGGTTCAATCTTTGAAGGCGAAAAGGAACTCTTTAAAGGACTGTACATATATGACCGGATATGGGAGTGGAAAAAGTGGCCGATACTTCGTTTTGATTTCAGTGGGTTATCAGAGGAACAGGGGGAAGAGGAGTTAAAGGGTCTTATAAAAACCATTCTCTCAAAGGTAATTAAAGAATATCAGCTAAGAATTGATGCTAAACTTCCCTATAACCAGTATTTCCAGGTTGTTCTTGAACAACTTCCTGATAAAGCGGTAATATTAATAGACGAATATGACAAACCAATACTGAACAATATTACCAATCCCGTTAAAGCTGGAAAAATAAAAGAGATCCTGAAAGGATTCTATAGTGTCATAAAGGCTTCGAATGCCTTTATACGATTTGCCTTTTTAACCGGAGTAACAAAGTTTGCAAAGATAAGTGTATTCAGCGGGCTCAATAATCTTACTGATCTGACAATGAATGAATCCTGTGCGGATCTGTGCGGCTATACGGAAGAGGAGCTGGATTCGTATTTTGGAAAAGAGTTTTCCTCTGTGGCTGAAGAATCGGGTCTGAGTGTGACCGGACTCAGGGAAAAGATTAGAGTGTGGTACAACGGGTTTCGGTTTACACCGAGGAATGTCAGAATGTACAATCCTGTGTCGATTTTGAACTTTATTGCCGAAAGGAGGTTTAAGGCCTACTGGTTTGAAACGGGAACGTCGACTTTTTTGACAGAACTTATGAAGAAAGAGGGTTTTGCTCCGGAAAACCTGGAAGAGTATATCTGCTCGGTTTTTGATTTTTCGACTTACGAGGTGGAAAATCTGAAAGCTCTTCCGATACTTTTTCAGAGCGGATACTTGACAATAAAGGACTATCAGGAACAGCGGGAAGCGTATGTTCTTGGTTTTCCGAACAGAGAGGTGAAGTCTTCTTTTTTGCATAGCATTCTATCAGATTACAGCACAAGTGCAGCAGGATCCGGATCAACGCCGCTTTTTAGACTTGAAGACAGTCTGAAGGATAATGATCTGGAGCTGTTTTTTGAGAATCTGAATATACTTTTTGCAAAGGTACCCTACGATATCCATTTGCCGTATGAAAAATACTGGCAGAGCCTTTTTTATATGATTTTTACCCTTATGGGATACTATGTGGAAGCGGAATACAGGACAAGCAGGGGAAGGATAGATGCTTTTATATCTCTGCCGGAGCGGGTATATCTGTTTGAGTTCAAACTTGCAAAAGGGAAAGAAGGGGTTCATCTGCTTGAAGAAGCGGGAACACAGATTAAGGAGACGGGCTATGCAAAGCGGTTTATGGATGGTGGAAAGGCCGTTATGCTGGTGCCGGTAGTTTTTGAGTATATCGATGAGCGGGCTGTTATTACATGGGAAGAGATTGTTTTGGCTTAGTTCCTTTCACCTGCGGTTTCTTAAAAATGCCGGAATGGTAAATACAAACATACTTTTACCGTTAATAGTTAAATACTGCAGTTAAAACCCGAATACTACCGTTCAACATCTTTTTCTTTAAACAGAGTAAACCGGCTGTATAATAAGTTAAATCATTATAAGGAGAGAAAGATGAAAAGAATTTTTTACTTCACAATGGTAATTTTATTAGTTACCTCTTCCCTCTGGGCGGCTGGAACCAAAGAGTCCCCCACGAAAGCACAACCTGCGGCCGCGCAGGGGTTTGACTGGCAAAGCCAGAGTGGAACTACTCTTAAGATCATGGCAAATAAACACCCGTGGGTGGATATTATTAAACCCAAAATTGGTGAGTTTGAAGCTCTAACCGGTATTAAGGTGAATTTAGCCGTTTATCCGGAGGATCAGTTTAGAACAAAAAGAACGGTAGAAATGGTTTCCGGTGCATCGGACGTTGATGTGTTTATGCTAATGCCGGGTAACTCATTAGCCCAGTATTATCAGGCCGGTTGGGTTGCCCCTCTGGATTCCATGATGAAATCAAAAACTCTTCTGTGGCCCGAGTATGATATAAATGATATTTTTTCATCAGCCCTTGGAGCGGGTGTTAAAGACGGTAAACACTACACAATACCTATATTGCTGGAAACATCTCTGTTGGCATATAACAAAGATATCTTTGCGAAATACGGTGTATCAGTTCCTAAAACGATGGAAGAACTTGAAGCAGCAGCAAAAACTATCTATGAGGGATCAAAGGGAGCCGTGTACGGTATAACACTTCGTGGTAAAAAAGCATCAGCAACCTCCCAATGGGTAGATTTTCTCCACTCATTCGGCGGTGAATGGCTTCTCCCAAACGGCAAATCCGGATTAGGGACTCCCGAAGCAATCAAAGCTACCGATTACTATGGAAGACTTCTGCGGTTGTATGGACCAAAAAGTGCACCCAGCAACAGCTGGTATGAAAGCATCTCAATTTTTATGCAGGGTAAAGCAGCCATGATATACGACGCGAGCGTTTTTAAACCCAATTATGAAAACCCGGAAAAATCAGCGGTTGCGGGAAAAGTCGGCTATGCACTAATACCAAAAGGACCGGCGGGAGCCATACCACATGTATCAAACTGGGCGCTTTCAATTTATGCCAATTCTAAAAATAAAGCAGCTGCCTGGCTGTTTATTCAGTGGGCAACCAGCAAAAAAATCGCACTTGAAGGCCTTATGAAGGGTATTCCATCAGCTCGTAATTCTGCCTGGAACAGTAGTGCTTTCAAGCAGGGTGATACAACACCGGAATGGACTGCAGCCTCAATCGCCAGTTACAAAGTTGCTTCTCCAATATGGAATCCACCGGTTGTCCCGGTAGGTGAGTGCAGAGACGCTGCAGGCAGTGCCATTGTTGCTTCCATTTTGGGTGAAAATGTTAAAACTGCATGTCTTGCTGCTGAAAAAGAGATGAATAAAGTGCTGGAAAAATAATACAGAGATTGGGGAGTTGCCGAATGGCTGCTGATCTGTGGAAGCTTTTTGATATAACAGGAAAAACAGCTGTAGTGACTGGTGCCGGTGGAGCTATCTGCGGCAGGATTGTGGAAGATCTTGCGAGAAAAGGCGTAAAGGTAGCACTCGTCGATATCAACACTGCTGCTATGGAAAAGAGAGCGGTAGCCATTCGTAATTCCGGAGGAAAAGTATCTGCGTATACGTGTAATGTTACTGATAAAAAGGGCCTGGAGGAAGTATACGCAGATATTATTAAAAAATGGGGAACCCCTGATTTTCTTGTAAATGGCGCGGGTGGCAATAACCCTGATGGAACGACATCAGAAGAATTCCTGGTTACTGAGGATATTAGCAGCAAACAAAGTCATACTTTTTTTGATATGGATGTAAGTTATTTTAAAAAAGTAGTAGATCTGAATTTCTATGGTACATTATATTCGACACAGGTTTTTTCCCGGGGTATGGCAGGAAAAGGGTTCGGATCGATAGTGAATATTTCATCTATGAGCGGCATTGTTCCTTTGACAAAAGTAGTTGCATATTCTGCCGCAAAAGCTGCTGTTATTAACTTTACACAGTGGATTGCTGTTTATCTGGCGCATACAGGAGTACGGGTTAATACCATAGCACCGGGATTTATTTCTACTGAGCAGTCACGGTTTTTGCAGTTTGACAAAGAAACAGGAGAATTAAACAGAAGAGGGAAAGTTATTATTGAAAAAACACCAATGGCTAGATTTGGTTCTCCGGAAGATCTCATTGGAACAGTTATCTGGCTTCTTTCCGAAGCCTCCTGTTTTGTTACGGGAATTGTTGTTCCTGTAGACGGCGGATTTTCAGCGTATTCAATTTAGTGACTTTATTACATGGGGGATTGATGGAACGTAAGACAAAATATGTATTTACACTACCCGCACTCATTCTCATAGGTATAATAGTCTTGTTTCCTATTATCTACAATATGGTTTTGAGCATGGATTCCTGGTTTGTTGCCAGTGGGAAAGGACCGCATTGGATATGGTTTAAGAATTATATAAATTTACTGCATGATGGCAGGTTCTGGAACTCATTAAGGGTTACTTTTTTGTTTAGTCTGGGTGCGTTAACGGTTGAAGTCTTTTTAGGAACAGTATTGGCACTTTTTCTTAATAGAGAATTCAAAGGAAAGGAAGTAGTCAAGCTCATTTTCCTTTTCCCAATAGCAGCTACCCCAGTGGCAGTATCTCTTATCTGGGGAATGATGTACAATTATGATCTGGGGATAATTAATATATTTCTCCAGAATCTTGGGATAAAACCTCTTCTCTGGTTGGCATCACCGAAAATAGTCATCCCCGCATTAATTATTACAGATACGTGGCAGTGGACGCCGTTAATTATGCTTATTGTACTTGCAAGTTTAGAATCTCTTCCAACTGATCCTTTCGAAAGTGCTAAGGTGGACGGAGCAAATATTTTTCAGATTATTTATTATATTACGATTCCTATGGTGAGGCCAGCCATTGTTGTTGCAGCTATGATCCGATCGATTGATGCGATAAAAACGTTTGATATGATTTATGTTATGACACAGGGTGGACCTGACATAGCATCAGAAAACTTAAATCTATATATTTTTCAAACCGGGTTTTCTTATTTTAGAATGGGAGCGGCTTCAACACTTGCGATAGTTCTCTTTGTATTGGTACTTGGAGTGAATGTTTTACTTGCTATTGTCAGGAATTCAGGAGAGAAACTATGATCAAAAAATTGAAAACACTGCTATTTTACACGAGTCTCGTTCTCATCTGTGTCCTTCCTGTTTTTGTTTTTTTATGGATGTTTATTACTGGGTTAAAAACGCAAGCGGATAATCTGGCTATCCCTCCAAAGATTTTCTTTTCGCCTACGTTCCGGAATTTCAAAGATGTATTTGGGCAGGGAAATTTCTTTAAATATTTGTTAAACAGTACTATTGTTGCTTCTTTTTCTGTTTTTATCGCATTGCTCTTTGGTCTCCCCGCGGCATACGGGATTGCCAAATATAAAATGCATAAGATTGGTATACTCCTCCTTATTGCCAGGATGGTGCCTTTTATCTCCTATCTTATCCCCTGGTTTATTGTTTTTAGATCCCTACATCTTGTTGATACCTATGTTGCACTGATTACAACGCATCTTATTATTACCTTGCCCTTTGTCATTTGGATTATGGTAAATTATTTTGAGGGGGTCCCTTCTTCACTGGAGGAAGCGGCACGGGTGGATGGTTGTACAATCTATCAGGCTTTCTACCATATTTTACTTCCTGTTGTAAGGAATGGTATTTTTACTGCCGGAGTACTCAGCTTTATATTTTCATGGAATCAGTTTCTGTTTTCTCTGATATTATCGGGGAACAAAACAATGACAGTCCCTGTCGCGGTTTTTCAATTTATCTCATATGAAGAGATTAACTGGGGTGGGCTTGCTGCTGCCGCGTCAGTGATAACTATACCTCCTCTGATAATGACAGTATTTATACAGAAATATATGATTAAAGGATTAACATCGGGAGCAGTAAAAGGTTAAACTTTTAGTATGAGTATACGTAAAAGTATAATGCTTTCCTATATGATCCTTGTAGTTATTGTACTTCTATATTCAGCTATGCTTGTAGTTTTCAGTGCAATGCAAAAAAAAATAGATGGGTATGTGGAAAATCTTTCATATACAAAGGATGTATGGAATGAACTTCTTAACTCGATGAATGAGCTCCAGATCAACTGGGCTGATGGAAGGACTTTTGTAAAATTCCGTGGAAAATCCGAGCACCTTGATTCACTTCTCTATGAACTTGCTACAAGTAATACTTTTCAGGTAAATATATTACATTACAATTCAAAGAATCGTGAAAAAGCTCTTTACAACACATGGGCAATGGCAAGGGGGAGTATATTTAAAATAATCCAATTAATTCAAAATACCAATTTCCAACGGATTGTAAAGAGGCTGGATAAACAACCGGGTCTGCAACGGCTTAATCATCTTTGGAATGATCTATTTTACAGCCCGAGCAATAAAAATAAAAAAGACGCGTATATAATCAGGCAGGTTCTTGATGTTATTGAGTTTTTTCCTATTTACAGTGAGACTATGAATCATCTTTTTAACATAACTATTCATGAAACTGACTTGGTGAAATACAAATTGGACAAAATGCAAAGTGAAATTTCATTACTTTTTTTTATTGTCTTTCTGGTTTTATATATGATATTTGCTCTCAGATTTAGCGGTAGAATTTCCAAACCTATTATTACTTTAAGTTTGAGACTCTCTTCTTTCATGGGGAAAACCTTAAAACTGGAGAGTTATTCTCAGTCGAATGAAATGAAACTTCTTACTCATGCAGTTGAAGATCTCATAGAGCATTACACTTACCTGGCATTATTAGCAAAAAGGCTAGCGGTTGGTAATTTGAATTCTTCTCTCATGAATTTACCGGAACAGGGAGTAGTGGGGAATGCTCTCAAGGAGGTAGACGGTTATTTAAAAGAACTTACTGAAACCAGTCAACTGATACGGGATGGCAATTATGGTGCTGAAGTTACGGTGAAATCTCAGGAAGATTCACTGGCAATTAACTTTAATATTATGTCAAAAGTAATTTTCGAAAAAATTACAACACTCAGGAATATGTTTGAAGCTGTTGATGAAAGTATTTTAGTTGTCAATGAGAAAGGTGACTTTCTTGAAGCAAATGCAAATCTTTTCCTGTTATTAAGCATTAACACGACATATATGAAATTATCGGATATTGGCAGACTTACTGATTTTATTGAAAGCAAGAAAGCTATTGAACAGATTTACGATGCGGATGCAATAGAAGAAATCTATACTCAGCTTATTAACCTGGAAGGAAGGACTTTCCCTGTTAAAATAATTTCGAAGTACATGCCTGTACATGATGGTCAGAGTAAAAAAGTGATGTTGTTTATTACGAATGAATCGGTTAAGGTGAGAGCTGAAAGAGAAAAAGAAAAATTGCGATCGCAGGCGGTTGAAGCAGAGCTTCGGGCATTACGTGCGCAAATTAATCCGCATTTCCTTTTTAATACCCTGAATGGGATTGCCAATCTTGTAGAAAGTAAATCTAAAGAAGCCGTTTCCATGATAGAAAAATTGGCAGAACTTTTCCGGTATTCTCTGGCTTCTACAAGGCGCAGAACGGTACAGGTGGTAGAAGAGCTTGATGTAATAAAACAATATCTTGATATTGAGAAAATGAGGTTTGGGAACAGTCTGATGGTGGAGTATATCATTGATGACAGTCTCGTTTACAATAAAATACCTCCTATGCTTATCCAGCCGCTTGTTGAAAATGCTGTTAAATATGGAGTTGATGACCGGGGAGAAATACATCTTCAATTAACAGTTGAAAAGGGTACCAGTAGTATTCTGATTAGTGTGAGTGATCATGGTTCTCAGGTAATTGATCTCCAGATACTTTTTAAAGAGGAAGGAACGGGGATAAAAAACGTCAATCGTCGGTTGCAGAGCCTTTATAACAGGCAACTCCGGTTTATTCAGATAGAACCGCAGGGCCTAAAGGTTGTTATTGAAATTCCGGAGGAATAATGTGCCTATGATACGAACAGTAATTATTGATGATGAAAAACCCTCCCGGGAAAGAGTAAGTTATTTTCTTGAAAAGTATAAGGAAATTATCATAATAGGGGAGGCTGAAAATGGAGGAGAAGGCAGGAGCCTTATTAATTCAGAGAAACCCCAGCTTGTTTTTCTTGATATACAAATGCCGATTGCAGACGGCTTTCATGTTCTGGAAGGGTGTGCCTACCATCCCGCGGTAATATTTATTAGTGCGTATGATGAATATGCTCTTCGGGCGTTTGAGGTGAATGCGGTAGATTATTTATTAAAACCTTTTTCCAGGCGGCGCTTTGATTCTTCTATGAAACGTGTTCTTACTACTATTGAAGATAAGGATTACTGGGAAGATAAATTCTCCTGTATCCTGGAATCGTATCATGCGGGGAAAAATTATTTGTCAAGGATCACTGTTAAGCAAAATTATGTATATCGGGTTATGGAAACGTCAGATATTGATTTCTTTAGAGCTGAGGAGGGGCTTGTGTTCCTCTATTCCTCAGGTGAAAGAATAAACATTGATACCCCACTTGCTCAGCTTGAAAAACGGCTGGACCCATCTCTTTTCCTAAGAGTACACAGAAATTCATTTGCCAATCTAAAGAAAATACAGAATGCAATTCCCTGGGGAAACGGGAAATGGGTTTTGGATTACGGCAAATCGGGGAGGGTTCAGGTAAGCCGTGATAAAGTCAAAATCCTAAAGGAGAAAATTGGTTTAAAAATATAAAGAGATCTTTTTTATTCCCGTCTGGCAAGTTTTAATTTTATAAAAAGCGCCGGTGCACCGGCACTTATCCATAATCCCAGTAAGCTGTACCGGATAATTCTTAAGGTAAAGAAAAGCATGCTTTGCTCATTTGAACTGATTAGCTGAAATAGTATTTTTAATCCAGTATACAGAGCGAAGGTGATAATCATTCCGGTAATAAGCCGGAAGGTTTTTACGAAT